>NZ_SMKP01000322.1:0-6020 GCF_004349015.1 Nonomuraea diastatica | reverse complement strand
CCCATGGACTCCCCCCACACTGACACACCCCCCGGCGAGGACCAGGCCTCCCGCCCCGGGTCGAACCTCAACCGCGACCCGTCCGACCCCGACCGCCGCTTCGTGACGGCGGGCCAGATCAGCGGGTCACGCACCCCGCCGCCCGAGCGCCAGCAGGAGCTCTGGAACACCGTCTTCGGCGACAACTACCAGGCCATGGGCGAGCAGGACGCCCTGGAGGAAGAGCCGGGCAAACCCGTCTGGATGTACGCCCTCGGCAGCTCGGTGGCGGTCGCCCTGGTGATCGCGCTGATCTGGGCGTTCCTCGCGGGACCGCTCGCGAGCGAGGACCCGGCGAGCCCCAACGTCGCGGCGCAGCCCTCCGCCTCGCAGAAGCCACGCGCCACCAAGACCTCGTCCTCGATCGGCCCGCTGCCGAAATACTCCGGCAAGCCCTCCCCCGTCATCGGCAGGATCCCGGACGCGCCGGCCCGCATCACGGTCCCGCGTCTCGGCGGCACCTGGCGGCTGGACCAGCGCGCCACGGTCAAGGCCACGTACGGCTTCGACACCCGCCAGTACGTCCAGGTCGCGCCCGAGCGGTACGCGCAGCTGATGACGGGCCCGCTGTCGCAGCGGCTGGCGTCATACTACGAGCAGGACGACCTGGAGCCGGTCATCAAGCAGGTCGTGCTCTCCGCCCGCAGGAGCTTCTTCCCCAAGGACAACAAGGTCCGCAAGGTCGCCCAGCAGGCGATCAAGGTGGGCGACTCCACGGGACGGCTGATCGCGTACTCGCTGACGTCGCAGACCGAGAAGGCCACCATCGTGACGATGGCCGTCAACACCGGCGCCAACGTCCCGGCCATCGTCTACATGTCGATCCCGGCCGAGAGCAAGCAGCTCCTGCCCGACGTCCGCACGGTGATGAACCAGATCAGGCTGGCCTCCTGACCTCGGCCGCGACGGCTAGAACACGCACTCCATGTGCTTGATGCCGTTGATGAAGCTGGAGTGCAGGCGGTCCGGCTTGCCGCCCTCGATCTGCGGGACACGGCGCAGCAGCTCGCGGAACATCACCGTGATCTCCCTGCGCGCCAGGTGGGCGCCGAGGCAGAAGTGCGGGCCGGGGCCGCCGAAGCCGACGTGCGGGTTGGGGTCGCGGGTGATGTCGAAGCGCAGCGGGTCGGCGAACACGTCCTCGTCCCGGTTGGCCGCCCAGTAGTAGAGGACCGCCTTCTCGCCCTTGCGGTAGAGGTTGCCGTTCATCTCGTGGTCGCGGGTGACCTTGCGGCGCATGAAGTTCACCGGGGAGGCCAGGCGGACGATCTCCTCCACGGCTCCTGGCGCGCGCCCGTCGATGTCGTCCAGCCAGAGCGCGCGCTGGCCGGGGTTCCTGGTGAGCAGGCGCAGGCCGTACGAGATGGCGTTCCTGGTGGTCTCGTTGCCGGCCACGACCAGCAGGATGAAGAACGAGCCCAGCTCCTGCATCGTCAGCCGCTCGCCGTCGATGTTCGCGTTGACCAGGGATGACGTCAGGTCGTTGGTGGGGTGGTCGGCGCGGTGGGCGGCCAGGTCCTGCACCAGCTGCTGCAGCTCCATGCCGGCGGTGAGCAGGCGGTCGGCGATCTGGGTGAGGTCGCCGCCGGTGTACTCGGGGTCGAAGCCGCCGAGGATGATGTTGGAGCGGTCGAAGACGAACCGGTAGTCGCGCTCGGGAATGCCCATCATGTCGCAGATGATCTTCAGGGGCAGGCGCGCGGCGACCTCGGTGACGAAGTCGCAGCCGGGCCCCTTGGCGAGGAGGTCGCCGACGATGGTGCCCGCCGCCGCCTCGACGTCCGCCTCGAACTGCTTGATCATCTTGGGTGTGAACGCGCGCGAGACGATTCTGCGGAGCCTCGCGTGCCGGGGGTCGTCCATGTTGATCATCGAGCCGAAATACTCGGTGAACTCGGCGGGCATGTCGGGGATGTTCGTCGCGCCGCCCTGGCCGGAGCTGAAGACCTCTGGATGACGGCTGGCCTCGAGGATGTCGGCGTACTTGACCAGCGCATGATAGCCGGGCCCCTTGGGCGCGAAGGAGATCTCCATCTCCTCGAAGAAGGCGGGCGTCTCGCGCGAGCGCAGCCGCTCGAACGCCCTCTCTCGTTCGTCCATGGGTCTGGCCCAGAACTCGGGGTCCGACAGATCGAAGTCGAGGACGCTCATGTGGCCATCATTGGGAAAGCGGCCACTTACGTCAATGGTCCGGACGTACACCGTACGTATCCGCTGGACATCCGAGCGGCGTGCCTGCCCGGGGCAGCAACCGTCACAGTGCTCAGAAAGGCCCGGAGCCGGGGGTGAAGCCCATCGGGCGGATCTGGGTCAGCTCGGCCGAGGACGCCGGGCCGAGCCAGTCGAGGATGTGCCGGTTGACCTCGGCGGGCCGTTCGAGATGAAGAAAGTGCCCGGCCCCCGCCACCTGGTGCACCCGCGAGCCCTGCGGCAGGAGGCCGGGCGCGTCCTGCGTCAGCTCGGCGCTCAGGCAACCGTCCTGGGCGCCGTGCAGGTAGAGGACCGGCCCGCTCACCTTGGACTCGACCTCCGGATAGCGGCCGGAGGGCGGCGTGGTGCCGAGCATGGACCGGTAGTAGCCGATGGCCGCCCTCAGGTTGGCGGGCTCGCCGATGCTGCGCCGGACGAACTCGAGGTCCTCGCGCGCGTCGTATCCCGGCGACCAGTCGCGCCAGAGGTTGCCGATGAAGCCGGGCCGGGCCGCGGCGGCCTCGGCCACGCCCGTCTGGAACAGGAAGATGTAGAAGGAGCGCTTGAGCTGGTCGTAGTCGAGGAAGCGGGCGCCGAGGGCGCCGGGCGGCGGCACGGCGAGGGCCACGGCCCTGCGGAAGCGGCCGGCGGTGCGGTAGACGGGGAAGGCGCCCCAGTCGTGGCCGATGACGACCGCGTCCGCGTCGCCGCCGAGCTCCTCGTGCAGCGCACGGACGTCGGCGACCAGCGCGGCCTCCTCGTACGCCCCGTCGGCGGGGACCTCGGTGGGCGCGTAGCCGCGCATGAACGGCGCGACCGCGCGGTAGCCTCGCTCGGCCAGCGCAGGCATCAGGTGACGCCAGGTGTGGGCGGTGTCGGGGAAGCCGTGCAGGCACAGCGCCAGCGGCCCCTCCCCCATTGTCAGATACGCGAACTCCACCCCATTGGCGTGGACAGTCCTGATCTCCATGACTGCGAAACCTAGCATTCGGCCCGCCGCTGGAGCATCCGCTCCCGCCCCGGCGACGCTCTCACCAGGTGTAGCGCAGGTGCTTGATGCCGTTGATGAAATTGGACAGCAGGTGGTCCGGCTCGCCCACCGCCCTGACGCGGGGCAGGCGGGTGAACAGCTCGCGGAACATCACCGTCATCTCCCTGCGCGCCAGGTGGGCGCCCAGGCAGTGGTGCGGGCCGGGGCCGCCGAAGCCGACGTGCGGGTTGGGGTCGCGGGTGATGTCGAACGTGTCGGGGTCGGCGAAGACGGCCTCGTCCCGGTTGGCGGAGTTGTAGAAGAGCAGCACCTTGTCGCCCTTCGCGTACGCGGTGCCGTTCATCTCGTGGTCCCGCGTGAGCGTGCGGCGGAACTGGATCACCGGCGTGGCGTGGCGGACGATCTCGTCACAGGCCCCGACGATGCAGCGGTCGAAGTCGGCGAGCAGCAACTCCCGCTGGGCGGGGTGGTCGGTGAAGAGCTTGAGCCCGTGCGCGATCGCGTTGCGGGTGGTCTCGCTGCCCGCCACCACGAGCAGGATGAAGAACGAGCCCAGCTCCTGCGACGTGAGGCGCTCGTCACCGTTGACCAGCAGGCTCACCAGGTCGCCCGTCGGCCGCCGGCGCCGCTCGTCACCCAGCCGGGCGGCCAGCCGGTTGAGCGAGAAGCCGGCGTGCAGCAGCTTGGCCAGGCCTCGGGCGACGTTGACGCGGCTGAGCTCGGGGGCGATGCCGGTGTATTCGGGGTCGGCGTTGCCCAGGATGACGTTGGTCCGCCGCAGCACCATGCCATGAAATTTCGCGGGGATGCCCATCATGTCGCAGATGACGCGTACGGGGAGCTTGGCGGCCACCTGGGCGACGAAGTCGCCCGGCCCCTCCTCCATCGCCCGGTCGACGATCTCCGCGGCCGCCCGGGCGAGGTCGTCCTCCATCTTCGACAGGATGCGCGGCGTGAACGCCCGAGAGACGATCCGGCGCAACCGCGCGTGCCTCGGGTCGTCCATGTTGATCATGGAGCCGAAGTAGACGCTCAGCCAGCGCGGCATGTCGGGAACGCTGTTGGAGCACGGCTCGCTGCTGAACACCGCGGCGTTCCTGCTCGCCTCGACCACGTCGGTGTGGCGGACGAGCGCGTAGTAGCCGGGGCCGCCGCCGATGAACGGCACCGCCTGCTCCCGGACGAACACCGGCCGCTCCAGCGCCCGCAGCTTCCTGAAGGCCTCCATGCGCTCGGCCTGCGGCAGGGCCCAGAACGGGATCTGCGAGAGGTCGAGACCGGCGGAGAGCGTCATACCTTCCAAGCCTTCTGCAAGTGACCACTTACGTCAAGGGTGCTTCACCCCGCACCCTTGATCAGGTCGGCGCCCTTCTCGCCGATCATGACGGCGGGCGCGTGGGTGTGGCCGCGGTTCAGCGTCGGCATGATCGACGCGTCCACGACCCTGAGCCCTTCGACGCCGCGTACCCGCAGCTCGGGGTCCACGACGGAGGCGTCGTCCACCCCCATGCGGCAGGTTCCGACGGGGTGGTAGAGGGTCTCGGCGCGCTCGCGCACCCACTGCGCGAGCTCCTCGTCGCTCTCCGGCCCCCAGTACGGCGCCATCGGCCCACCCGCGTACGGCCTCATCGCGGCGGTGGTGAACACCTGCTTGGCCGTCTTCAGCCCCGCCACCAGGCGTTCGACGTCGGTCTCCGCGGTCAGGTAGGCGGGGTCGATCACCACGTCCCCTCCGCTCAGCCCGACCCGGCCCCGGCTTTCCGGCTGCAGCAGCACGACCCCGACAGTGAGCCCGTGGCCGGCCGGTTTGGCGAGGCCGTGGTCGACGAACGGCACGGGCGCGTAGATCAGCTCGATGTCGGGCGCGGGCTCCTCGTCCGAGGTCCTGATGAACGCCACGGCCTCGCCGACGTTCGTGGTGAGCATGCCGGAGCGCAGGACGATGTAGCGCAGCAGGTTGCCGACCGACTCGGCCTTGGTCAGCGTCACCGGCTGCCGGCACTCGACGAACACGCCGGACGAGAGGTGGTCCTGCAGGTTCTTGCCGACCTCGGGCAGCTCGCGCACGACGGGCACTCCGGCGTCGCGGAGCTCGTCCGGCGCGCCCACGCCGGAGCGCATGAGCAGGTGGGGTGAGCCGATCGTGCCGGCGGACAGGATGACCTCGCGCCTGGCCCCGATCCGGGCGCCGCCGTGTTCGCCGCCGTGTTCGCCGCCGTGTTCGACGCTATTTTCGACGCTATTTTCGACGCCGTACTCGACGCCGACGGCCCTGCGGCCGTCGAACAACACCCGGCCGGCGGACGCCCCGTTGATCACGTGGAGGTTGGGCCGCTTCATGGCCGGGTGCAGGTAGGCGTCGGCCGCGCTCCATCTGCGGCCGCGGCGCTGGGTGACGGGTGTGGGGCTGTAGCCCTCGTTGGAGCGCCCGTTCAGCTCGCTGAGCCGGGACAGTCCCAGCTCGTCGCAGGCCTGGAGGAACGCGGCGGTGGTGACGTTGGGGCTGCGCAGCTCGGAGACGTACAGGGGGCCGGAGGTGCCGTAGACGCCGCCCTCGTTGCTGCCGACGCGGCGCTCGGCCCTGGTGAAGTACGGCAGCACGTCGTCGTAGGTCCAGCCGGGCACACCCCACTGGTCGTAGTCGCGCTGGCAACCGCGCACCCACATCTGGGCGTTCATGGAGGACGAGCCGCCGATCACTCGGCCCCTGGGCCAGTAGAGCTCCCGGCCGGACAGCTCGCTCTGCTTGGCGGTGGAGAAGTTCCAGTCGTCGCCGGTCTTGAACAGCTTGGAGAAGCCC
>NZ_SMKP01000321.1:0-6114 GCF_004349015.1 Nonomuraea diastatica | reverse complement strand
GGGTTGTGGAAGCGGGCCTTCGCCTGCTCTTCCGGCATGAGGTCGAGCAGCCGGCCCACGTAGTCGAGCGTGCGGCCGAGCACCTGGCTGCCCGGCGGGTTACGGAACGCGGGCGAGATCCGGCGCGAGACCCGTAGTTCGTCGGCGTGCACCGGCTCCGAGTACGCCACCCGGGGCAGCGTGGAGCGGTGTGCCCTGAGGAGCTGGGCGGCCTCCTGCACGTCGCCCTCCGCCTGGCGCAGTGCCCTGGCCGCCAGCTCGGGGGCCCATAGGCCGCCCTCCCCCATGATCCGGTCCACGGCCAGCCTCAGCCGCCCGGTGATCTGGTCGATGGCCAGCCACGCGCTGGACCCGCCGTACCGGTGGCGTTCGACGAGCCGCTCGGCGGCGAGGATCGCCTCGTGGCCGCCGCTGGCCCCTGAGTAGCCCATCAGGCGTCTCCGTTCTCGATCTCGATGCGGGTGCTGCGCGGCAGCCCGGCGATGGTCCCGTCCTGAGCGACGAGGAAGGTGTCGACGCCGGCGGGGAAGTCCGCGTTGGCCTCCGCCAGGGCGGCGAACACCCCGGCAGGAAGACCTGTCACCCGGACCCGCCGCACTCCCGGCACCCCGGGCCCTCTGAGCACCAGCACGACCCCTTCCGCCTGACCACCCGAGGGCCCCCACCGGCCGCCGTTGCCCTGCCGGTCGCCGTTGCCCTGGTGGTCGTCATGGTCCCGGGTGCCAGGCTGGCGACGGTGGCCGTGATCGTTGCGGTCGCCGGGGTCCTGGTGGTGCGGTGTCAGGGTTTCGACGGCGGCGATCAGGCGGGTGCCGTGCTCGGGGTGCAGGGCGTCACCACGGGTGAGGCTCGCGATCTCCGCTGCCGACGGTGGGCGGAGCGCGACGACCATGCGTGCCGTCTCCGGTGGCGCGGGCGGGGCCGACGTCGCCAGGTGCAGGGCCTGCGCCCAGTGCTCCTCGCCGGAAGGGGTCAGCACCGACGTGGGCACCTCGACGTCGGCCAGCCCGGCGGCCACGGCGAGCGCGGCCGGACCGTCCGCGCGCTTGACGGTGTCCAGCACGCCGGGACGCGACAGGACGTTCAGCAGCGCCCGGAAGTCGGCCTGCGCCTGCGCCGCGGTGGGCGTCACCGCCCGGACGTGCGCCCCGATCCCGCGGACGGCCCCTGCCGCCCCCGACCTGTCCGGCACCCTGTTGCGGCCGGCACCGTCACCGGCACCACCGTGGGGAGCACCAGCGTGGGAGGCGGTGCCGTGGACGCCGTCGCCGTGAGTGGCGTCGCCATGGGAAAGGTTGCCGTTGGAGACAGTGCGGTTGGAGACGGTGCCGTTGGAGACAGTGCCGTTGGGGCGGGCGGTGGTCATGTCAGCTCCTCGAAGGCCACCCGGGTGGCGGACACCTCGGCCCATTCGGCGGCCTCCTCCCTGGCCCGCCGCTCGGCGACGGACGCGCAGAGGGCGTTCACCTCACCGGCGGCGGGCAGCCCGGCGGCGGCGACGGCGTCGAGCAGGGCCGCGGCCAGGGCGGCCACGCGGTCGTCCCCGCCGCGCATGTTCCAGCCCGCTGCCCCCGCGACCTCGACGGTGCACGAGGTGACCAGCACCTCCCCCAGGTGGAAGCGCTCCTCCGCCACCGGCTCGCGCACGGTGAGCATCACCATTCCGGTCTCGGGCGGGTGCAGGACGGCCGGCTCGCCGAGGTCGCCGGCCTGGAGCAGGCGCTCGGCGAGGGGCAGCAGTTCGTCGGGAGTGGCGGCGGCGAGCAGCTCGGCGCGTTCCTCGCTGGTCAGGACCTCTGTCAAGGGTTTTCCTCTTCGATCTCGAAGGTGACGTCGAGGACGTCGGGCCTCAGGTACGTCCGCGCGTACTCGACACACGGCCCGCCCGCGGCGCGGTTCACGCTCTCCGCCAGCCAGGTGGGCCCCCGGCTGCCGCCGGTGAGGTGCCCGGCGATCCCGGGCGGCGGCACGTCGAGGCTGATCCGGTAGCGGGAGCGGACGACGGTGAGCCCGTAGCGGCGGCGCAGCACCCGGTGCAGGGAGACCTCGTCGCCGAGCTCCCTGTCCAGGTTCAGCAGGGGCCGCCGGGGCAGGACGCTGGTGGCGTACGCGGCGACCTCACCGTTCACGGTGAACACCCGCTCGACCGCCCACACGGCGGCGCCGGTGGCCAGCCCGAGGCGGGCGCGTTCCTGCTCGACCGCGCGGCGGGCGCCGCAGCTCACCAGCCGCGCTCCCGGCTCGGCGCCCGCCAGCCGCACGGTCTCGCTGAACGACGGCGGGACGTGGGCGGAGATCACGTACTCCACGCGGCCGCGCCGGAAGGTGCCGACGCCCTGGACGCGGCGCACCAGCAGCCGCCGCTCCAGCTCCTGCAGGGCCGCGCGGGCGGCGGGTCTGCCGACCTGGAAACGGTCGGCCAGCACGTGCTCGCTCGGCACCTGCGCGCCCACGGGTACGTGGGCCAGCTCCGCCTCCAGGATGTCGGCCATCTCCAGGTAGCGCTGCGTGCTTGTCATGACAAGCAGCCTCGGCGGCCCGTCTGACCATCGGGTGAACGGCGGGAGACGTCGCACGAGCGTGGAGGTCATCATGGAAGAAATCACTGCAAGACGGATCTGAGCCGGGCGGAGATCGCCTCCACGGCCAGGACCAGCACGAACACGGGCACCACGATCGCGGTGACCACGTCGTGGTTGAGCGCCCTGATGTGCTGGCTGAGCGCGTAGCCGAGCTCGCCCGCGCCGACGATGCCGAGGATGAAGAAGGCCCGCAGGTTGACGTCGAGCGCGTACAGGGTGGTGGCGGCCAGACGGGGTGTGAGCTGGCCGAGCACGGCGACGGTCAGCTCCTGCGCGGGGCCCGCGCCCGCCGACGACACGGCTTCGCGCGGCCCTCTGCGCAGTTCCTCGGCGTCGTCGGCGACGAGCTTGGCGACCAGGGCGGCGGTGCAGACGGCCAGCGCCAGGGTGCCCGCGACCGGCCCGTCCATGAGCCCGAACGCCGCCACGAACACCAGCACGAGCAGCAGGTCGGGGATGGAGCGCAAGCCGACGCAGAAGGTGCGGGCGGCCAGCCGTACGCCGTCGTTGGGGGCGACGGCCCGTGCGGCGGCCAGGCCGAGCGGCACGCCGGCGAGCGTGCCGAGGAAGGTCGCGCCGAGCGCGATCGCGGCCGTCTCGGCCAGCCCTTCACCGAGCAGGCCCGCCACCGGCGCGAAGTCGGGCGGGAAGAAGTCGCCGAGCGCCCGCAGGGAGCCGCCGACCGCGTCGGCCAGCGCGGCCGGGCTCGCCCCGACCTGCCAGAACGCCACCGTTGCCAGGAGCATCCCGCCCCACCCGGCCAGGTGCACGGCGAGCCGGCCGCGCGTCCACGGCACGCGGGTGCCGCCTTCGGCCGGGACGATGCCGGTACGTCCCGCGCCCAGCAGCTGCCCCCGCAGCGTCACGGAGACCGCTTCGACGAGCAGCACCACGGCCACCGTGACGAGCGCGAGCCCGGTGGCCTCCTGGTAGTCGGTGAACCCGAACGCGGTCTTCAGGTCGAGCCCGATGCCGCCCGCGCCGACGGCGCCCAGCAGCACGGACCCGCGGAAGTTGATGTCCAGGCGGTAGAGGATGGCCGCGATCCAGGCGGGCGCGACCTGCGGCAGCACGCCGGCCAGCAGCCGCTGCGCGGGTCCGGCCCCGGTGCCCGCGACGGCTTCGCGCACGCCGGTGTCGGCCTGCTCGACCGCCTCGGCGAACAGTTTGCCCAGCATGCCCACCGAGTGCAGGCCGAGCGCCAGCACGCCGGGCAGCGGCCCGATGCCGACGGCGGCCACGAAGAACACCGCGAACACCACGTCGGGGATGGCCCGGCAGGCGACGATCACCGCGAGCGCCGCCGACCTGGCGGTCCTGACCGGGGAGGCGGCCAGCACACCGAGCACGGCGGCGAGCACGGTCGCCAGCGCGGTTCCCGCGAGGGCCATCCAGAGCGTGTCGAGCACGTGGGCGAGCGTCGTCGCGGGGTCGGACAGGGTCGGCGGCCAGGCCCGCGCCAGCAGCGCGGCGACCTCCCCGAAGCCGCCGATCAGCCCGCCGATCCCGACGCCGAGCCGGTCGAGGGCGAGCACGCCGAGCGCCACGAAGACGATCGGGAATCCCCATGCCGCGGCCCGCCGCCCGGTTCTGGGGGGGCGGAGGCGGTGAGCCGTGCCCGGCCGGGCGGGCGGCCCCCCGCCGGCCGGGGACACAGGAGACGACGGAGACGCGGCGGAGGCGGGCCCGGGGTGGTCGCGCGCGGCCGTCGCGGTGGGCGCGGAGCGGGCGCGCGTCATGGCACCGTCACGGGGTCGGACAGGTACAGCCCGCGCAGCCGTACGGCGTCGAGCAGGTGCGTGGGCTCGTCCAGGCGGATCTCCCCGTGGCGCAGCCCGACCACCCGCCGGGTCCACTGCAGCGCCAGCTCGATCTGGTGCAGGGTGCACACCATGGTCAGGCCGTCCTCCCGGCACACGCGTACCAGCAGGTCCATGACCGAGCCGGCGGTCTCCGGGTCGAGGGAGGCGACGGGCTCGTCGGCGAGCATCAGTTCGGGCCGCTGCAGCAGGGCGCGAGCGATGGCGACGCGCTGCTGCTGGCCGCCCGACAGGCTGCCCGCCCGCTGGTAGGCCCGGTCGGCCAGCCCGACGCGGTCCAGGTGTTCGAAGGCCTCGGCCCGTACGGCTCTGGGCCAGGTGACGATGCCGTACCGGGGGCCGCGCACCCGCCCGAGGGCGCCGCTGAGCACGTTCTCCAGCACGGTGAGCCGTCCGACCAGGTTAAACTGCTGGAAGACGACGCCGACGCGGCGGCGCAGCCCGCGCAGCCTCCTGCCCGAGGCGGACGCCGCGTCGACGCCCAGCACGGTGACGTAGCCGGAGTCCGGCCTGGTCAGCCCGTTGAGGTGGCGCAACAGCGTGGACTTGCCGGATCCCGAAGGGCCCAGCAGGCCGACGATCTCGCCGGGGTGGACGGTCAGGTCGATGCCGGCGCAGGCGCGCACGTCGCCGAAGGTCTTGACCAGGCCGCGCGTCTCGACGATCGGGTGGGCGCCCGTCACGCTTTTGAGCACTTCTCGTTGCGGGTGGCCGCGCACACCTGGCGTACGGGGTTGAAGGTCGCGTCGGTGACCGGCTGGAAGCCCCAGATCGACGGGTCGGCCGTCACGCGGCACGAGGCGGCGTCCTTGCAGATCCCGAGCTGCACGAGCCGGTCCTTGGTGGCGTCCTGGGTGAAGGTCCTGGTCAGCTTGGCCTTGAGGTCGGCGGGCAACTCGTCGCGCATGGCGACGGGCGACATGGGGATCGGGGCGGACTTCCACACCACCTTGACCTGGCCGGGCCTGAGCTTGCCCTTGTCGATGAGGATGTGCTCGACCATGGCGTTCTCGGCGAAGCCGGCCTCGCACTTGCCGGCGGCGACCGACAACACGGAGTTGTCGTGCCCGCCCGCCATGACGGCGTCGATGCCGGTCTTCGGGTCGATGCCCGCGCCCATCAGGCCCTGGCTGGGGAAGAGGTAGCCGGAGGTGGACCCGGGGTCGACGAAGCAGACCTTCGCGCCCTTGAAGCCGTCGATGCCGGTGATCTCGCTGTTCGCGGGGACGACGCCGAAGCTCTGGTACGTCGGCTGCCCGCCCTTCTCGACCATCGACGCGATCGGGATGATCTTGGCGCCGTTGCTCTTCGCGAGCACGTACGACAGCGGCCCGAACTCGGCCAGGTCGATCTTGCCGGACACCATGCCCTCGATGACCGCGTTGTAGTCGGTCGACCGGACGAACTCCACCTTCATGCCGGTGTTCTTCTCGATCAGGGCGATGATGTCCTTGTACTCGGCGGTGGGGTCGATGTTCTGCTCGACCGGCACGGCCGCGAAACGCAGCGTGTCGCCGGTGCTGCCGCTGGCGGAGGAGCAGCCCGCCGCCGCGAGCGTGCCGAGCATGGCCAGGGCGGTCAGGGTTCGTTTCACAGGGAGTCTCCGAGCCTGTCGCGGGAACCTCGTACGAGCCGCCACGCTGGTCGCCGACTGTGATGAGCAGGTCAGACGCGTCTGACCTGCTCATCACAGTCGGCGACCAGCGTGGCGG
>NZ_SMKP01000320.1:0-6235 GCF_004349015.1 Nonomuraea diastatica | reverse complement strand
GGGGTGGCGGCCGGGTATCGGGGTGATCCGGAGACGACGGCGGTCAAGTTCGTGGAGGCTGCGGGGGGTCGCTGGTATCGGACCGGGGATATGGGCCGGTACTGGGCGGACGGCACGCTGGAGTTCCTGGGCCGGGCCGATCATCAGGTGAAGATTCGTGGGCATCGGATCGAGTTGGGTGAGGTCGAGGCCGCGCTGGAGGCTCACCCGGGGGTGAGCCGGGCCGTCGCTGTGGCGGTGGGGGATCGGCGGCAGCGCCGGCTGGCCGCGTTCGTCACTCCGGGCGATGTGGACCAGGGCGGGTTGCGCTCGTTCCTGGCCGACCGGTTACCGGGGTATGCGATCCCGCCGGCGATCACGATGCTGGACCATCTGCCCCTGACCGCCAACGGCAAGATCGACAGATCCGCGCTCGCCACGGAGACGGAGCCACCACCGGACGGCGACGACCCACCACGCCCAGGCGTGGAGCAGCAGCTCGCCGAGCTGTGGGCCGAACTCCTGGAGATCCCGCCGCCAGGCCGTGGCCAGAGCTTCTTCACCCTCGGCGGAGACTCGCTGCTCGCCACCCGCTTCGCCGAGATCGTCCGCCGCAGGCTCGGCGTCGAGCTGTCCCTGCGCCGCTTCTTCACCACCCCCACCATCGCGGACTGCGCCGAGGCGATCGGCCTGACGACGGACGACACCGAAGAGGAGGGCGTGCTGTGACCCAGGCACCGGCCGCACCAGAGCCGACCGTACGAGACCTGATCGCCGACATGGAAGCGGCGGGAATCCGACTGTGGGAGGACGGCGGCGGCCTGCGCTTCCGCGCCCCCAAGGGAGCGCTGACCGAGGAGCGGCGCGCGGCGCTGCTCGGCGCCAAGCCCCAGATCATCGCCCACCTGCGCCGCGCGGCCGAGGCCGAGACGGTGCGCCCCGACCCGGGACACCGCCTCGACCCCTTCCCCCTCACCGACGTGCAGCAGGCCTACCTGCTCGGCCGCAACGACGCCTTCGGCTACGGCGGGGTCGCCTGCCACGGCTACGTCGAGGTCGCCTTCCCCGAGCTCGACCCCGAGCGTGTCCAGGCGGCATGGCGCACGATGATCGAGCGGCACGACATGCTCCGCGCCGTGATCCACCCCGACGGCCACCAGCAGGTGCTGGCCGAGGTTCCCGCCTACGACGTGCAGGTGAGCGACCTGCGCGGCACCGACCCCGACCAACGGCTCGCCGCCATCCGCGAGGAGATGGCGCACACGCTCTACCCCGCGGGCAGCTGGCCCCTGTTCGAGCTGCGGATCTCGCTCACCGACCGCGGCGCGCTCCTGCACGCCTCGATCGACCTGCTCATCGCCGACTACGTCAGCATCCAGCTGCTGCTGGGCGAGCTCCACCAGCTGCACGAGAACCCCGATGCGGACCTGCCGCCCGTCCCGGTGAGCTTCCGCGACTGCGTGCTGGCCCTGCGCGCGCAGCGCGAGAGCGGCCGGTACGACCGCGACCGCGCCTACTGGTGGGCCCGCGTCGACGACCTGCCACCGGCGCCCGAGCTGCCCGCGCTCGACCAGCAGGCGGAAGCGAGGTTCCAGCGCTGGGAGAGCCGGGTCGAGCCGGAACAGTGGGCCAGGCTGCGCGCCAGGGCGTCGGCGGCCGGCACCACGCCGTCGCAGGCCGTGCTGGCCGCCTACGCCGAGGTCATCGGGCGGTGGAGCCGAAGGCCAAGGTTCACGCTCAACCTGACGCTGCTCGACCGCCCGCCCCTGCACCCGTCGATCGACCAGGTGGTGGGCGACTTCACCACGCTCAACCTGCTCGCCGTCGACACCACGCCCGACCGGCCCTTCGCCGACCGCGCCCGCGCGATCGGCGAGCAGCTCTTCGCCGACATGGAACACCGCCGCTGCGGCGGCATCGAGGTGATGCGCGAGCTGGCCAGGAGGCGCGGCCGCGACGCCGCGCTGATGCCGGTGGTGTTCACCAGCGCCATCGGCCTCGGCCAGGACGAGGCCGAGCACGGCAAGCCGGAGTACGGCATCAGCCAGACCCCCCAGGTGTGGGTCGACTGCCAGGTCAAGGAGCACCGCGGCGCGCTGCTGGTCAACTGGGACGTACGCGCGGGGGTGTTCCCCGACGGGCTGGTGGACGACATGTTCGCCGCCTTCACCGCGCTGCTGGACGGCCTGTCCTCAGAAGAGGCCTGGGCCGGGGCGTCTCCCGTCGACCTGCCCGCCGCGCAGGCGCGCGCCCGCGCCCTCGCCAACGCCACCGCCGCGCCGCTCCCCGGCGGGCTGCTGCACGACGAGGTCGTGGCCCAGGCCCGCCGCACACCCGGCCGCACCGCCGTCGTCACCTCCGAGGGCTCGCTCACGTACGGCGAGCTGCTCGGCCGCGCGACGGCGGTGGCGCGGGCGCTCGGCGCGGCCGGTCACGAGCCCGGACAGATCGTCGCCGTCGTCATGGACAAGGGCGCCGAGCAGGTCGTGGCCGTGCTCGGCATCCTCATGGCCGGCGGCGCCTACCTGCCCGTCGACACCGGCCAGCCGCCCGTCAGGCGCGACCGCATCCTCGCCGACGCCTCGGCCCGCCTGGTGCTCACGCAGTCGTGGCGCGCGGAGGACGGCTGGATCGCGGTCGACACCCTGCGGCCCGTCGAGTCGCCGCCGCCCGAGGCCCGGCGGCGGCCGGGCGACCTGGCGTACGTCATCTACACCTCCGGCTCCACCGGAGTGCCCAAAGGCGTGATGATCAGCCATCAGGCCGCCCGCAACACCATCGACGACATCAACACCCGCTTCGGCGTCGGCCAGGACGACCGGGTGCTCGGCCTCGCCAACCTGGGCTTCGACCTGTCCGTGTACGACATCTTCGGGCCGCTCGCGACCGGCGGCGCGCTGGTGCTGCCCGACCCGGCGCGCAGGGGGGACCCCGCGCACTGGGCCGAGCTCGCCGCCAGGCACGCGGTCACCGTGTGGAACTCCGTGCCCGCACAGCTCCAGATGCTCCAGCACTACCTGGACGCCGAGCCCACTGCCGAGCTGCCCGAGCTGCGGCTGGCGATGGTGTCCGGTGACTGGGTGCCCGTGGCACTGCCCGGCCAGATCCGCCGCCGGCTGCCGGATCTCGACGTGGTCAGCCTGGGCGGCGCCACCGAGGCCGCCATCTGGTCCATCCACCACCCCATCGGCGAACCGCTGCCCGGCTGGGTGAGCGTCCCGTACGGCAGGCCGCTGGCCAACCAGGCCTTCCACGTGCTCGACGCCTCCATGCGGCCCAGCCCCGACTGGGTGCCGGGAGAGCTGTACATCGGCGGCGCCGGGGTGGCCATCGGCTACCTCGGCGACGAGGCCAAGACCGCGGAACGGTTCGTCCGGCACGCGGGCGAGCGCCTCTACCGCACCGGCGACCTGGGCCGCTACCGGCCCGACGGCACCATCGAGTTCCTGGGCAGGGAGGACTCCCAGGTCAAGATTCGCGGCCACCGCATCGAGCTGGCCGAAGTGGAGACCGCGCTGCAGGCGCACCCGGCGGTCGCCGCCGGCACCGTGATCGTCGACGGCGACAGGGCGCTCGAACGCCGCCTCGTCGGCTTCGCGCAGGCCGTACGGAAGGAAGAGAGCGGGAGCGACGAGCCGGACGTCGCCGCCGCGGCCGAGGCGGCGGGCCGCGCCGCGCTCGACGGCGTCGACCTGCCGCGCGTGGTGGCGGTCGCCGAGACGCTCGACGAGATCGCGCTCACCTCGATGGCGGCGGCGCTGCGCGCGGCCGGGCTGTTCGCCGGCGACGGCGACCACGACCTGGCGGAGATCCTGGAGACCGCCCGGGTCGCGCCCGACCACCACCGGCTGGTCCGGCGCTGGCTCGCCGCGCTGCACGAGCGCGGCCGGCTCGGCCGCGACGACGCCGGCCGCTACCACGGCCTGCGGGAGCCCGCCGCCCTCGACCCGCTCTGGCACCGCGTCGAAGGCCTCACAGAAGGGCTCGACTACGGCGCCGAGCTGATCAGGTTCCTGCGCGTCAGCACCACGCACCTGCCCGAGCTGATGCGCGGCGAGCTCGACGCCCGCGAGCTGCTGTTCCCCGAGGGCGAGATGGAGACCGCCGAGGGCGCCTACAAGGACAACGTGCTCAGCAGGTACGTCAACCGCATCGTGCGCGCCGTCATCGGCAGCGTCGCCGAGCGGCACGCGGGCGGGCCGCTGCGCGTCCTGGAGGCCGGGGCGGGCGTGGGCGGCACCAGCGCCGAGCTCATCCCCGAGCTGGCAGGGCACCACGTCGAATACCTGTTCACCGACCTGTCGCGATTCTTCCTCGGCCAGGCCGCCGAACGGTTCGCCGAGCACCCATGGGTGCGCTACGGCCTGTTCGACATCAACGCCGACTACCGCGCCCAGGGGTACGAGCCCAACTCCTTCGACGTCATCCTCTGCGCCAACGTCCTGCACAACTCGCACGACGCCGCCGCCGTGCTCGCCAGGTTCCGTGAGCTGCTGGCGCCGGGCGGGTGGCTGGTGTTCATCGAGACCACCCGCGAACACGTGCAGATCATGAGCTCGATGGAGTTCCTGATGAACCCGCACGACTACGCCGACGTGCGCCAGGGCCGCGACCGTACGTTCGTCGCCCGCGAGGAGTGGCTCGACCTGCTCGCGGGCGCCGGCGCCACCACCATGGCCTGCCTCCCCGGGCCCGACGACGCGCTGGCCTCGCTGGGGCAGTGTGTGTTCGCCGCCCGCTTCCCCGCCGACCGGGAGCACATCGACCTCGCGGAGCTGCGGGCGTTCCTGGGCGAGCGGCTGCCCGGCTACATGATCCCGTCCCACGTTCAGGTGGTCGACGAGCTGCCGCTGACGGACAACGGCAAGATCGACCGGGCGCGCCTGCGCTCCCTGCTGCCCCGTACGGCCGGCGAGAGCACGCCCGCCGGTGAGGAGCCGCGCGACGACCTCGAACGGCGGCTCGCCGCTCTCTGGGCCGAACTCCTCGGCCTCCAGCAGGTCGGCAGGGATCAGGACTTCTTCGCGCTGGGCGGCGACTCCCTGCTGGTCACCCGGCTGGCCGGGCGTGTACGCGAGGAGCTGCCCGAGGCGCACAACTTCTACTGGGACAGCCTCGTCCGCCAGCTCGTCAACCAGCCGACCGTCGCCGCGCTCGCCGCCCACCTCCGCCAGGCCCGCGACGACCGCGACCGCGGCCTGTCCAGGACGAACGTCAGCCCGCTGGTGCGCCTGGCCGGCGGGCAGGGCCCGGTGCGGGTGCTGCTCCACGACGGCACCGGCACCCTGACCCCCTACCGGGCGCTCTCCCCAGAGTTGTCCGATGGGCCCCTGCTCGGCCTGGTGATCAACGACGCGGGACACTACCTGGAGCTCGACCCGGCCGCCGCGGTGGAGTCGCTGGCCGGATCGTACGCGCAGGTGCTGCTCAAGGAGGACGCGCCGAGCTACCACATCATCGGCTACTGCATGGGAGGCCTGATCGCCACCGAGGTCGCCCGCCGGCTCACTGAGGGCGGCGCCACCGTCGACGAGCTCACCGTCATCAGCAGCTCACGATTCCCCTACCGGATCAGTGACGAGCTCATGCTCGAGTACGGCTTCGCCCAGGCGTGCGGGCTCGACCCCGTCCAGCTCGGCTACCCCGAGGAGGACCTGGCGCGCGCCCTGCGGGCCGTGCTGGAGTCCTCGCCGGGACAGGTGCGCGAGGGCGCCCTGGCCGCGCTCGCCGGCTCCGCCGACCCGGGCCTCGCTGCGATCGGCGGCCGCTTCGCCGAGCTGTCCGCCATCTCGCCCGCCGACCGCCTGGCCGCCGTCGCCCGTGGCCTGGACCATCCGCCCGAGCGCGTCGACCTCGCCTACCGGGTGTTCAAGCAGAGCTTCACCGCCGTCACCCACTACGACCCCGAGCCGTACGCGGGCGACATCACGTTCCTGCGCCAGCGCGGCACCACCAACCTCGTGCCGACCCTCCAGGACGACATGACGGAGTTCTGGCAGGACCTCTGCCTGGGACGGCTCGCCGTACGCGGCGTCGAGGGCGACCACTTCACCTGCCTCGACCAGGGCCACGCCGCTGGAGTGGCCAAGCTGATCACCGGGACGACCGCGTGATCGGCATCCTCGGCGGCTACGGAGCGGTCGGCGCCACCACCGCCCTCCTCCTCACAGGCCGCGCCGTGAACGTGCGGGTGGGCGGGCGTGACGGTGCGGCGGCGCGCCGGTTCGTCGCCGACGCGCCGCCGCACCGTCACGCC
>NZ_SMKP01000319.1:0-6260 GCF_004349015.1 Nonomuraea diastatica | reverse complement strand
GCAGGCGGGCCCAGCGCTTCGCGCTGGGCCATGCATGGCTTGAGGCCGGGGCGCTAAAGCGCCCCGGGTGAAGATCGTGGCACGAGGGTACGTGGTTCTCCTCGCGGCAATCTCCTTCCCCGCTTCGCGGGGAATTAGTTAGCTTCGCTAACTAATAACCTCTCTACTGCTCGGGTTACCTGGGGTTTTCCCTTAGGCTATGTGCCTAATGGGCTCCGGTTTCAACCCGCTGGGGATCATCATACGGGCCTCTTGCCTGGCCACGCTTCGTAGGTTGCTGCCCTCCCCATCGTGGACCCCGGGGCCTCTCACGGGAGCGAGCGAGTGCGCAGGAGCGGCTTTCTGAGGGGTGTGTGCAACCTCCATCCTAATCTAATTAGATCTAATATATTTAACAGGTTCTATATATCTAGTCATCTGAATAGATGTAATAGATGCGATAAGCGCAATCGACTTCTCTGCGAATCTCGGCCCCTGCCGGCCCTCGGCGTGAGTGGATTTACCGCCGGATCGTTCCGGCAACCGTGACCGCTCCCCCCTTCGCACGGCGCGTTGCCGACGGGCCGCTCTGAGGAGCCTTGCCCGGTAAGTACTTCGACTTCGTGGACCAACCCGATGGGGCCGTTCACGCCCCACGCGCGAGCTCGGGCCGTCCCACCTTGCGCACGTCTTTCGCTCCGAGCCCTAAAGGGCTCTGCCCGTCCTCATCGCGTGCCGCAAACAAGGGCTCGCCGGTGATGCTGGCATCCCGTCAAGCGCCCCCGACGGGCGAGGGGGAAGCCGCAGTGATGGCCTGCCGGTGAGAAGGTATGCCGTTCCTCCCACCTCAGAGTGCCAGGGCGGGCCTCGGGGTGTTCCCTGCAATGGGAAGCATTGACTCCATCGAGGAGAGATGTATTCTAATATTAATTAGAAGTTGGAGGACAACATGGATGCGCTGTACTAATCGCCATCGGATGCCTTCTCACCGCCCGCATCCCAGCCGACGCCCTCTACGCGGCCCTGACCGCGCTCGGCCGCGCGCCGATCCTGCCCGACGCCCCGGCGCCGACCCCGACCGCCCCCGGCTGCTCGGCGTGCTCCTGGCCGCCGTGGAACACGAAATCTTCCTGCAGGTGGCCAACCAACCCGACATCGTCGCCGACATCCACCACGGATACATCGCCCAACTCAGCGGCGACCACGACGGCGGCACCCAGCTCCGGCTCGCCACCACCAGCCGACTCGGCCTCCACGACGACGCCACCCTGCGGCAGATGCTCCGCGACACCAAGAAGGACCTCCAAGCCGCCCGGCAAGCCTACGAAGACGCGCTGCGCCACCTGCGCAAGGCTGGCGCCAACATCTAACCTCAACCAGACCTGGCAGAACACGCCAGCCACCCCGGCTGATCACGACAAGACATGCACACTGCATGCGCGCTGGACAGACCAGATCACGATGACGACCGTCCGGTGCGGCTGCCAACGCCTGAAATGGCGGCCGGCGAGCCGCCGGAGGGCCAGGGAAACGCGCGCTCCTGGCGGGATCGTCCGCCGAGATCCCCCACCGAAGGACGAGCGTTTGCTCAAGGCGATGCCACAGGTGGGCGGGACGATCCAGGTGGATGGCGGTAGGGCGAAGAACCGCCCGGCGCCGCAGCCGCAGGGGAGCTTCACCAGCGCCGCCGACGGAGCCTGTCCCCCGCGCCTTCGGATTGTGAGATGGTGCTCAAACAAATGTGAGATGGTCGCGCTTCGATTGTGAGACGGCGCCCGGTGAGATGGCGAACGCGCCGCGGCGCTCTTCTGCTCCTTTCAGATGACGTCCGCAGCCGCGGTGGTGTAGTCGCCAGCGACTACACCACGCCACAGGAAGCACCGTGGCCACGCTTCCTCGAGGGCCGCTAGCGAGTCGCCCTCGAGGAAGCGTCGCCCACCCGGCCCAACAAAGACTCGCCGACGAACCCGCACCGTACACGCTCGCACCTCATCCACCGCCCCCACGCCCCTGCCGCTCCTGCCGCTCCTCCCGCGCACGAGCTCGTGCCCGCGCCAACGACGTGGCCCGCGCCAGCGCCTCCCGAGCCGCCTCGATCTGAGCCTCGCTCGGGCCGGCCGCCGTCTCCGGCTCCGTCGCCCAGCGGGTCTGGTCGATCTGCTGCTCGGCTTCCGCGTCGGCGCGCTTGCCCCGCCAGTTCTCGTCCGGCCTCCACTCGCGGCGACGCCTGGCGACTTCATGCTCCCGCTCCTGCATCGCCCGCGCCGCCTGCGGCGACGTGGCGGCCAGCCACATGCGGGCCAAGGCCGCCCACTGACGCGCGTCCGTCATCCCGACCTCCGCGCCCGCCAGGCGGCGATCATCGCTTCCTCGGCCGCCTCCTTCTCCTGGCTGCGACGCTCCAGCTCCGCACGAGCGGCGCGGTAGTCGGCGGTCGGCCCGGCCGCCGGGGCCGCAGGCTGCGGCTCCACGGTCTCGAGACCCGCCGCGGCGGCAATAGGCTCGGCAGCCGGGCGCGGCGCGGGCACCCAGCCAGCCACCGCCGCCATCCGCGCCCACTCCTGGCGGCGCTCCTCCTGCTCAGCGCGCCGGCGGGCGTCGACCGCCGCGCGGCGCTGCGACGGCAACGGCAGCACCTGGCCGTCCGGCCCAGTCCACGCCGCCAGCCGGTGCCGCACCCAGCCCGCCGGATGCCGGATCTCGGCCGTGCTCGACCACGTGTACGTCCACCGGCTGTCGTCCTCACGCACGTCCAGCGCATGCAGCACATCCGCCACCGTCGCGCCCGCCTCGAGGAAGGGCTTGAGCAGCCACCGCAGATACCAGGCCGTCATCAACCGCAGCACAGGCGACTCCTGGCGGAGCCGTTCGCAGGCCGCGAGTCTGTCTCGTTTAGTCCGGGGCGTCGCGTGCAGGTGCCAAGTCGGTGAAATGCGGGAATGATCACGGAAGCGGCGGCGTGGTGTCTCACCTGCGCGCGTGGGAGCTGTTCCTTTTCTCTCAGGGAGAGAAAAGGAAGGGGGTTCACTTGTGCGTTTATGCAGGCCAAAGCGCTGATCGTTAGCGAAAGGACGGCGCGGTACACACAGCACCCACACCGCCGCCCGGTTGCCGAACCCGTCATCACACAGGCCCCCGTACGTGCCCTTCCGGAACTTCACGGTGGAGCCCTGCTCGACGACGCCGAGCCAGCCGCGCACGCGCAGCCAGCGCACCCACCGCTTCACGGTCGGTTTGGCCAGCCCTGTCACCTCGACGATCTTCGCGATCGTGGGGCGCGAGCACATGGTGCTCCAGTCCGCGCCCCAGACGATGAGGTTGGCGACGCGAAGGAGGTTGGCGTAGCCGTCATAGCGGAGCCCCAGGACCTCCGGGTCCCCCTTGAGGCCACACAGCCATTCCTGTTGAGAGCCGGCCCGGCGCATGCCGCGCGGCACCGACGCGGCGATCAGGGCCTTCGACAGCGACCAGGCAAGGGACGACCTGTCCGACACGCCGGTGAGCACAGTCCAGCGCGCGCCGCCCCTGCGCTGCCGAGTGGGCGTTTTGGTGGCACGTGTCGGACACGCCACGGTTCCGGATTCGGGGCATGCTGGCATGGCCCCTTGTGCAGATGCCATAATGGCGATTGCCTTTCTGATGGACAGGAGGCACGACAAAGCCCGACGCGGCGCTCTCCAGGCGTCAGGTCGGTAATAGGTTCGGACGATCTTCCTTGTCGCTCAGCTCTCACTGGTTTGGTCGCCCTGTGAGCCGAACGACGCAGTGGATCGCTCGCCAGAGAAATGCCCCGCCCTGCGGGGCTTTCTTATGTTCTGGGGGTCTCCTTCACGCAGCCGCGCCAGCCGTATGGCTAGGCGGCCACCTTCTCGTCTCGGGGTTCTTCGCGATCGAGCGGAAGCTGCTGCTGCTCGTCATCGGTACGCCCGTTACCCAGGCCGAGCGCCACGACCAGCAACTCCTCGACAGCACGGGAGAGAGAGCCCTGGCTGGCAGCTAGAGCCTTCACAGCGTCGGCGACATCCTCTCGCTCGTAGCGCAGGGTGTGCTTGTAGACCACCGTGGCGTCGGGTCCGGGTTTGCCTCTGCTCATGGTCGCTTATCATGGCGCATCTGCGATTCGCGGTTCCACCATTGCGCGGGTGTGTCGCGTAACAACTCGGCGTGTTTTTGATCATCGTACGCGCCCTCTCGATCGGGCGCACAGGCTCGCTCCTCACGTCGGGCACCCACGCCCAGCCCTCCACGCCGGCGCCGCCGGTGAGTCGGCAGGCGCTGGCATCGAACCGGCCCGACGCCCACTGGCCGTGAAGGACGTCATCGACGCGCCGTGCTCGGAATACACCGACCGTCGCCGCGGCGTGCCGTCCGACCCGCCGGCCATTCACATGGCAGCCCAGCGCTCTACGGGGCCCGCCCAGGCCCGCGAGCGCCGCCCAAGAGTCACCGGAGGACCGGACCGCGCCCCTGAGGGTTACAGACGGGCTGAATCACGGCCGACGGCGGTTGGCGTCGCCTTCCGACGCTGGAGTGGATCATCCGGCGCGGGGCACGGGGAATCCGACCTGGCGCACATCCCGTGCCCGCTCTCACCGCTACAGTCGGCAGCCCCTGCTTCCAGCCCCTGCGCGCTGGCGCCGCGAGCGCCGGCCCCGCGGCACCGAGCTCACCGGCGGCCGCGGGCGAGACCGGCAACATCCGACCGCGGCCGCGCAGGCCGAAGACCGCGCGCCCCCGGAACTCACCAGAGGGCCGACGTCGACGCCAGGACACCGGCCCTCCGCGGCCGCAGGCGACCACCTCACCCTTCGCTTCAGGACCCACGTCAACGAGGACGCCGGGCCTTGGATACGCACGAATGTCGGCGGCGACCTCGGCACGCGACCCCGGTCGAGGTCGAGGCACCCCCGCCGAGCTGCCCCAGGCGCTGGCGCGCGGCGCCGAGCTCACCGGCGGCCGGCCGCGCCAGCTGCAGGACGCCGCCAACCCAGGGCTGGCCATCACACCTGACCACTCGAGGTAAGCCCCCGGGAGCTACCCGCCAACGGCGCTAGGGGCTTGCCGGCAACGCGCGAGCCACCGCGAACCGCAGTACGCGGCGCCTATTGCGCCCAGAACCGTACTCCAGTCTCCGGCGCCATTCGCCACCAACCCTCCCGGACGGGCTCCAGCTTCTGTCGCCGGGACGCCGAGCGCCACCTGCTGCCGCGGCCACCGGTGAGCCAGCGGCCCTCGAGGAACCACGTCACCCGGGCGCTCGAGGCGGACGTCGCCGACATTCGCCAACGATTCCGAACCCGCCGCCGCCCAGCCCTACCTGCCACGACTGAGCACCACCGTGGCTCACCGGGTCATCCGAGGCCCCGCCCCCGACCTGTTCCCGGACACTCAAGATGAGGATGAACGCGACGTCCAAGGCGAGGATGTGGCGATGTGAGAAGACCCCGGCAGCGTGAGCTGGCGGGGTCTTGGTGTGCGGGTTGGCGGCTTGATGTGCGTCTTGTCGCTGGGGTTGCCTGTTCAGAGGTTTCTTTGAACCATCACCGTCAGTAGGACTGAGTTATGATCGCGGACTTACAAACACGGGCTCCTGCGTAATCACGGTTGGTCGGGGTTTACCCGTCCTGCGGGGATTCCGGCCAGTACGGGACCGCCTGCTGTGCGGCGGCCGCGATGGCGGCGCCATCGAGTTCGACGATGCTCAGCTCGATACCGCCGATGGGCCACTCCACAGCGAGTTCGAAGCTCTCCTGGGGCGGCGAGGGCCAAAGCCACAGCCCCATGGTCATGACACCTGCGTCCTCGTCACCGCTCCGCATGGACATGCCAGGGAACAGCATGGAAAGTTGCGGACCTGGTGGCGGATCCTGCGGGAGTTGTGTTCTGTCCAGACGTTGTCCGACGGTGGTGGCCTTGGCTCCATCCGCGAAGCGAACACCGAACCGTAGTAGTTGGTCCGGTAACGGCTGATCGGCCCTCACGCCAGTGATCATATGAGGAAACACAGAGAGCTGGAGGGCCTGGAAGTCGTCGGGGGACAGAGTTTGTCGCCTCGTGACGATGTCCACGTTTATCAGGCAGCCGATGCTGAATGCCTGGATCGTTGGCAAGGTGATGGCGGCATTCGGGGTGCGGGCCAGCGCCAGTCCGCTAATACGGCAGCCGCATTTCGCTAGCTGAGCAGGGCATATGCGGTGGCCAGGCGGGCGCGTTGGTGGAACCAGCGGGCGCGGGCCTGGTGTCGTCGTCGCCAGGCTGACCAATGGGCGGCGTGCAGGAGT
>NZ_SMKP01000318.1:0-6263 GCF_004349015.1 Nonomuraea diastatica | reverse complement strand
GTTTCGACGCTTAGCGCGTCGAAACCCCCTCCTTTTGCGTTGGGGCGCCTCCGCGCTCGGGCCGCGTCGTGAGCGGTGGTGGCGGTCAGTAGGGTTGAGGTGTGGATTATCGTGCGGTAGAACGCGCGATCATGGAGCGTGGCGTCGAGTGGGATTTCGAGCCGACGCTCGACAGGATCGCGGCCCTTCTTGATGTGCTCGGCTCCCCGCAGCGGGCGTACCCCGTCATGCACATTGCCGGCACCAACGGCAAGACGAGCACGGCGCGGCTGGCAGAGGCGCTCCTCAGGGAGCGCAACCTGAGGGTGGGGCGGTTCACCAGCCCGCACCTGGTGTCGATGCGCGAGCGGATCACCGTTGACGGTGCGCCGCTGAGTGAGGAACGGTTCGCTGAGGTCTACGAGGAGATCATCCCGTATGTCGAGCTGACCGACACGCAGGGGCGGCGCATCCAGTTCTTCGAGTTGCTGACGGCGATGGCGTTCGCGGCGTTCGCTGACACGCCGGTCGATGTCGCGGTCGTCGAGGCCGGAATGGGCGGGTCCTGGGACGCCACCAACGTCGCGGACGGCACCGTGTCGGTGATCACGCCCATCTCGCTCGACCACACCGATCGGCTCGGGCCCGACATCCCCAGCATCGCCGCGGAGAAGGCGGGCATCATCAAGCCCGGCTCCACCGCCGTGTTCGCCCAGCAGGAACTGCCGGCAGCCGAGGTGCTCATGAGGCGCGCGGCCGACGTCGGCGCCGTCGTGGCGCGGGAGGGGCTCGAGTTCGGGGTGCTCAACCGCGAGGTGGCGCTCGGTGGGCAGCTGCTCACGATGCGCGGGCTCAAGGGCGTCTACGACGAGGTCTACCTACCGCTCTACGGTGCTCATCAGGCCGGCAACGCCGTCTGCGCGCTGGCCGCCGTCGAGGCGCTCACCGGCGGCGACGACCCGCTCGACGCCGACCTCGTGCGCCAGGCGTTCGCTGGGGCCGCTTCGCCGGGGCGGATGGAAGTCGTGCGGCGCACGCCGGCGGTCGTGGTCGACGCCGCCCACAACCCCGCCGGCATGCAGGCGACGTTGGAAGGGCTGCACGAGGCGTTCGACTTCGCGAAGGTCATCGGCGTGGTCGCGGTCATGCGCGACAAGGACGTCGACGCCTTGCTGGAGCTGCTTGAGCCGGTGGTCGACGAGATCATTGTCACGCGCAACTCCTCTCCTCGGTCGATGACGCCGCAGGAGCTGGGGTCTCTGGCGGTGCCGGTCTTCGGCGAGGAGCGCGTGCACGTGGTCGACCGCCTCGACGACGCCATCGACAGGGGCATCGGCATCGCCGACGCCGAGGGTGAGTTCAGCGGAACCGGCGTGTTCATCACCGGGTCCGTGGTCACCGCGGGGGATGCGCGGCTGCTGCTGAAGGCGGATGGTTCGTGATGAACTTCGAGGTCACTCCTGGGATGCGGCGGCTCGGCGCCAGCGTGCTCGGCATGGAGGCGATCGTCGCCGGGCTGATCACGCCCGTGGCGATCAGCGTCGGTGGGGTCGAGCCGTGGCTCGCGGTCACCGTCGGCATCGGCCTGGCCGTGTTGTGCGTGGTCGCCGCGGGCCTGCTCAAGAAGCCGTTCGGCTACGTCCTCGGCAGCGTCGTCCAGGTGCTGGCCATCTGCACGGGCTTCCTCGTGGCGGCGATGTTCTTCCTCGGGGCGATCTTCGCCGCACTGTGGATCACAGCGATTATCGTCGCTCGCCGTGTCGAAGGCGCTACTACCCGCTAAAGTCGGCCTACATGGCCGTCCCCCCGATCCATCGGTCGCCGCATGCGGCCGGCCCCAGGCTTCCATGGCTGCTCGACGCCGTGCTCGGGCTCCTCGTCGTGGCCGCGCTGCCGCTGGCGATCGTCGCGATTCCCAACACGCTCTCCGTCGTCGCCAAGCTGCTGCCCGGCGACATCGACCAGATCGGGCTCATGCGTACCCACGGGCTCGCCCTGCCCGCGTTGGTGCTCACCGTGCCGCTCGCCTCCGTGGCGTTGCGCCGGGTTAAGGCCGCGCACCTCTTGCTCGCCGGGTTGACGCTGGTGGCGTTGTCCGATGCCGCAGGCGGCTACGCCGGGTCCGAGCTGCTGGTCGGAGTGGTGCGCGTGGTGCGTGGCATCGGCGCGGGCCTGATCCTGCCCGCCACGCTCGCGGCGGTCTGGGATCGGGCGCGGGTGCTGCGCGCCCTGTGGGCGGGCATGTTCAGTCTGAGCCTGCTCGCGGCCCAGGCGCTGGCGCTCTGGCCACTCGACGCGGTGAGCAGCTGGAAGGTGACGTTGCAGCCCTACCCGTTGGTGACGGGTGTGGCGCTCGCTCTGGCCGCCGTCCACTTCGTGGCGTGGATGCTGCTCGGCCGCCCTTCCACGCAGACGGCCGACGACGAGGACCGCGGCAGGCTGCTGCTGGCCGTCGCGCCCGCAGCGGGCATCGCCATCATGGCGATCAGCACCGCGAACGAGGGCTGGCGGGCGATCCCGGTCATCGCGCTGGCCGGCCTTGGGGTCGTCGGGCTGCTGGTGCTGGCCTCATTCGGGCCGTCACGGAACCGTGCGCTGTCGTACTCGATGGTGGCGGTGGGTGTGGTGCTCCTACCGAGCGCGGCGCAGGTCACGCTCATGGAGATGGGCGGGCTCGGCGGGCCGGGGCTGCGCGGGTTGTGGGTTCCGTTCGGGGTGGCCGGGTTGCTCGCCGTCGCGGCGGCCGTGGCGGTGCGGCTGTTCGCCGGGATCGCCGCGCGGTGGCTGGTGCCTCTGGGGCTGCTGGCCATGGTCGCGGGTTTGTGCTCGGTCCGGCTGGTCGTGCCCGCCGCCGACGGGTTGGTGCTCGTGGTGCCGTTCACACTGCTCGCCGCAGGGGCGGCGGTGGCGCTGACGGCGGCGTTGCAGGATGTGGGCTTCGGGGCGGCGGTCTACGGGTTGTCGTTGTGCTGCGCCGGAGTGCTGGCGGGTTTCCTGCTGGGCACCGGGGTGCAGATGACGATGCTCGACGGGGTGCGCTCCGCCCAGGAACTGGTCGACCGCTTCGTCGGGGCGCTGCACTGGTGGGCGTTGATCGGCGGCTTCCTGCTGGTCGTGGTGATCGCGCTTGCCTCGGTGATGGCCCGGCGGACGGTGAAGGATGAGGCGCCGTCCCCGCGCGAGGGGGCGGACGCCGGTCCGGGGGAGCAGCCCTGCGCCGGCGGGCCCGCAGATGAGGGTGCTCGGGCTGGGACGCCTCCCGAGTCGGCCTTTGACACGGGCCGGCCGCGGTGGGGTGACGAGCGTCGGCCCGAGCCGCCGGCGGTGCCGCCACAGGCGCATTCGCCCGAGGACACCGCCTCCGCGTAGCGAAACGAGGGCGCGGCGCGGGACGGTAAGCTGAGGGCCCTGTCATGGCGACGCGTGGGCCCGTGCCCCGCGGAGCGTTCACCGGGCCAGGTCCGGTGCTTGTCGCCGCGTCCCACTCTGCTCGAAGGAGAACATCAAGTGTCCGAGCGCACTCTTGTCCTGATCAAGCCCGACGGGGTTAAGCGCGGCCTCATCGGTGACGTGATCGCCCGCGTGGAGCGCAAGGGCCTCAAGGTCGTGGCGATGGACCTGCGCACCCTCGACGCCGACACCGCGAAGGCTCACTACGCCGAGCACTCCGAGCGGCCGTTCTTCGGCGAGCTCGTCGAATTCATCACCTCGGGGCCGCTCGTCGCCATGGTGCTCGAGGGCCCGCGCGCGGTCGAGGCCTTCCGTGCGCTGGCCGGCGCCACCGACCCGGTCAAGTCGGCCCCCGGCACGATCCGTGGCGACCACGCCCTCGAGATCGGGGAAAACGTCGTCCACGGCTCCGACTCGCCCGAGTCGGCCGCCAGGGAGATCAAGATCTTCTTCCCCGACAGGTTCTAACCGGTTCCTCCTTTCCTGCCGTGCCCGCGCAGCTTTTCGCTGCGCGGGCACGTGGTCTTTTCGCCGGTTTCTTTACCGGGGCGCGAGCAGATTTTTGTCGGAGGGTTCCCATAACCTTGCCCGTGGTTGGGTGTTGGGACGTTCCCGCGGCTGGTCGGATGTTGTGGTGCAATCCGGGCAAAATTGCGGTTGAGGTAGGGGCTGGAGATTTTTGAGGGGCGCGGGGGCTCATTGCGCCCATCGGTGGGTACGTCACGTTACGATTCGAATTCGATCCGTAGTCATTCGCATTGGACGTTACGGAGGGCTCCGTTCCCCATGGGCAGCAAGCTCGCGTTTCTCGGCCGCGACATGGCGGTCGACCTGGGCACCGCAAACACGTTGGTTTACGTGCGCGGCCGGGGCATCGTGCTAAACGAGCCGTCAGTCGTAGCGATCAACACCGCCACCGGCAAGATCGTGGCGGTCGGCATCGAGGCCAAGCGGATGATTGGCCGCACGCCTGGCAACATCGTCGCCGTTCGTCCGCTCAAGGATGGTGTGATCGCCGATTTCGACGTCACTGAGCGGATGTTGCGATATTTCATCCAAAGGGTGCATCGACGCCGCCACCTCGCCAAGCCGCGCATCATCATCGCCGTGCCCAGCGGCATCACCAGCGTCGAACAACGCGCGGTGAAGGAGGCGGGATACCAGGCGGGTGCCAGGAAGGTCTACATCATCGAGGAGCCCATGGCGGCCGCCATCGGAGCTGGGCTGCCGGTGCACGAGCCCACCGGAAACATGGTGGTCGACGTCGGCGGCGGCACGACCGAGGTGGCGATCATCTCGATGGGCGGCGTGGTCACCAGCCAGTCGATCCGGATCGGCGGCGACGAGCTCGACCAGGCGGTGATCTCGTTCGCGAAGAAGGAATATTCGCTGATGCTCGGCGAGCGTACGGCCGAGGAGATCAAGATGGCGATCGGCTCGGCCTGCCCCAACGGCGAGGAGTCGCACGCGGAGATCCGCGGCCGCGATCTGGTCAGCGGGCTGCCCAAGACCATCATCGTGTCGAGTGAGGAGATCAGGAAGGCCACCGAGGAGCCGGTCAACGCGATCGTCGACGCGGTCAAGACCACGCTCGACAAGTGCCCGCCCGAGCTGTCCGGCGACATCATGGACCGCGGCATCGCGCTCACCGGCGGTGGCGCCCTGCTCAGAGGGCTGGACGAGCGGGTCAAGGTCGAGACGGGCATGCCCGTCCACCTCGTCGACAACGCGCTCGACTCGGTCGCCATCGGCTCGGGCAAGTGCGCGGAGGAGTTCGAGGCGCTCCAGCAGGTCCTGGTTCCGGAGTCGCGACACTGATGAGAGATTCGAACCGTGCCCGGCTGATCCTGGGAGCGTTGCTGGCGGCGGCGCTGGTCATCCTGACCATCGACCATCGCACGGGCGACAACTCGCCGCTGCACCCGCTGCGCGCGGCCGGAGCCTACGTGTTCGGCACGGTGGAGCAACTCGGCGGCGGGGTCGTACGTCCCATCAGCGGGTTCGTGCAGGCGGTGGTGGCCGCGCCCGGCGCTCAGGAGCGCATCGACGCCCTCAAAGCGGAGAACGCCAAGCTCCGGGCGGGGATGCTGACCGGCAAACTCGACTCCGACCGGGCCAAGGAGCTCAAGGGACTGCTCGGCCTGGCCGGTGCGGGCGGATACAAGGTGGTGCCGGCCAACGTCGTCGCCCGGCGGGGAGCGCCCGGGTTCGAGGACGCCGTGCAGATAGACGTGGGCACCGTCGACGGCGTGCGCACGGAGATGACCGTGCTCAACGGCGAGGGGCTGGTCGGGCGGGTCATCCGCGCGTCGGCGCACAGTTCGACCGTGGTGCTGCTCAGCGATCCCGCCTCGGCCGTGGGGGCGCGGCTGGAAGGGGCCAAAGAGATCGGCGTCGTGCACGGGGTGGGGGAGCACGGGCGGCTCGTGCAGTTCCGGCTCCTCGACTCGACCGCGCCGCTGACCAGGGGCGGGCGGATCGTGAGCTTTGGGTCGCAACACGGGAGGCCCTACGTGCCCGGGGTGCCCGTCGGGGTGATCGAGAGGGTGGAGTCGACGCCTGGAGAGCTGACGCGCATCGCCTACGCCAGGCCGTACGCGGACCTGACGGCTCTCGACGTGGTCGGTGTGGTGGTGGAGGCGCCCAAGCGTGACCCGCGTGACGCGGTGCTACCCCCCAAGGAGAAGGCGCGGTGATCGGGTCGCCGGGAGGGACGACGGTTCTGAGGCCGGAAGTGGATGCGGCGCCAGGTGCGGGCGCCTGCGCGGGCGAGGTGCTCGCTCCGCTGCCAGGTGAGGTGACGCCTTCCGATGATCCTCTGGTGGGGTCGGGTG
>NZ_SMKP01000317.1:0-6436 GCF_004349015.1 Nonomuraea diastatica | reverse complement strand
GGCCATCACCGCCACCAGCCCGCCCTGCACCACGGCCATGGCCAGCCCCGTCACCGCCAGGGCCAGCCCGATCGCGGTGGCGTCCCAGCCATAACGGTCCCGGCCCAGAAAGGCGAGCGTGGTCTCCATGCCGACGAAGGCCGCCATCGCCAGGAAGGCGGCCGCGGCCAGCAGCAGCACCGGCGCACGCGCCCTAGGCTCGCCGCCCGGCTCGGTCTGTGCCAGGCTCCGGGCGGGCTCGGGCAGCCAGATCAGCGCGGCCACCAGGTTGGCCGCGGCGAGCGCGGCGGCCACGTGCGCGCAGACGGCGAACCCCCACGGCGCCAGCACCCCGCCGAGCGCAGGGCCGAGCACGAACGCCAGCGCGATGGCCGCGCCGAGCTGCGCCATCGCGCCGGTGCGCCGCTCGGCCGGCACCGCGTCCGCGACGTACGCGTGCGCCACCGAGATGCTGCCCCCGCACGCCCCGGCCAGCGCCCGGCAGGCCAGCAGCCAGACCAGCGAGCCCGCCATCCCGGTCAGCGCGAGCGACACCGCCGAGCCGGCCAGCGCGAGCAGCACCACCGGCCGCCGCCCGTACCGGTCGGACAGCCGGCCCAGCACCGGCGCGGCCAGGAACTGCGTCACCGAGTAGGAGCTCATCAGCGCCCCGAACCACAGCCCGCCCGCCCCCAGCTCGGCGGCGAAGAACGGCAGTGAGGGCAGGACCAGGGTGAAACCCAGTAGGTCGACGAACACCGTGGCCGCGATGACCAGTTGCGCCCTGCGCCGCATCACCCGGCACCCTGCCAGATCTGCAGCAGCCGGCCCGTCACCACGCCCACCGCGAACCCGGCCACAACGAGAATCCCCGAACCCCAACGACTGCGCTCCGCCAAAGCCAGCACCACCCCGCCCAGCGGGATCAGCGCACTTCCCAACAGGTAGCCGTACAACGTCACGAGGTCCCGAACCCCGGTATCGCCGATCGCCGCCGCGACCGTCACCCCGGCCTGCACCAGCACGGCCACCTCCAGAACGGCGAACCCGCAGAGCAGGACCACGCCCATGGCGTGGTTGCGCACGGCCGAGACCAGGCTCGCCAGGGCGAGCAGCAGCGCGCCGACGATCACTCCGGTCGCGATCGCGTTGTTCACCCCGCCTCCATGACCGATTGCCGGCCACCTTGGCCATGTGCGTCCTGCATGGTGCCTCCCTGTCGAAGCCGGAGCTGAATCCGCCCCCTCTACTACGTCGTGTAAAACTACATCGTGTAATAGACGCTCCCGCAGGAAGGGTGAGATCAGAAGATGAGCCAGTTACTGGCCGGATCCAGCGACATCATGCTGTTCACAGCAATGATCGGATATGCCCTGGCACTGCTGGCCTACGCCGCCGCCCAGGTTCCGGGGCGCCGACGGGAGCACGATCAGGCCGTACCGGCGCGGGTTCTCGTGCCCGCGGCTGCGACCCCGCCGCCCATGCCACCCCCGGACACCTCCTCCCCAAGGCTGGCGAGCCGCTGCATGCTGGTGGCGGTACTGCTCCATGCGGCGGCCATGGCCGTGCGGGGCGCGGCCACCGGGACGGTGCCGCTGGGCACCATGTACGAGTTCGTCACGGCATCAGCGCTGGCGGTCTCGGTGTCGTACCTGCTGCTCACCCGCACCCGTCCAGAAGCCCGCGCCCTGGGGCTGTACGTGGCGGGCGGCGTCGCCGCCGCACCAGGGTCAGCTGTCACCGGCCTTTACACCGAAGCCGGACCACTCATCCCCGCCCTGCGCTCCGGCTGGCTGGCCATCCATGTCACCGCCGCCGTAGCCGCCAGCGGCGCCTTCACCCTCGGCGCCATCACCTCGGTCTCGTTCCTCTACGCCCGCCGGCACGGCGCCGAAACTGACCCCCAGCCACAAGTAGTGATGGAGGCGTAGCTTGCCGACGGCGGTCGACAGGTAGCGGCTGTTCCACAGCGCGACGGACTGGATCAGACGAGCAACCGGTCGACCAACCCGTCGAGGTAGTCAGGGGTGAGCGGGCCCGCGCCGAACAGGACGCGCATGTAGATCGGCGCCAGGAGATGGTCCAGCACCTCCAGTACGTCAGGCGGGTCCTCACCGCGCCCGCGGGCGCGGTCGAGCATGGCCTGCAACTGCCTGGTGCGGTCGGCCAGAAGCTCGTCGCGCGCCTGAAGGCCCTGCTGACCCTCGCCTGACAGCGCGATGGTCAGCCGCACCAACGCCAGGCCGTCGGGTCCGGTGACCTCGCGGGCCACGTTGGCGGCGTGGGTCCGCAGGTCGCCGGCCAGGCTGCCGGTGTCAGGCATCGGCGACTGCGCGTTGAGCCGGGTCAGCAGCACATCGCTGAGCAGGGCTTGGAGGTTGCCCCACCGGCGGTAGAGGCTGGTGTCGGCCACGCCAGCGCGGGCCGCGATGTCGCCGACTGTGAAGTTTCCGTAGCCGCGCTCCCTCACCAGCTCCGTAACGGCCTGGTGCACTGCCGCGCGGATTCGGGCGCTGCGCCCGCCGGGCCGCCTGGCCCGCCCCTGCTCGTCCATACCCCCACCTTAACGCAGTCGAGACTTGCGTTAGAGCTCATGAGGGTCTATGTTAACGCAGTCATTGACTGCTTTTAGGGGGGATGTTGGTGAAAGCGTTGCTCACTCTGACCTGCGCAGGTCAGTTCATGGTGCTGCTCGACAACACGATCGTCGGCGCCGCCCTGCCCGACATGCAGCAGCGGCTCCACACCGGGCTGACCGGCCTGCAGTGGATCGTCGACGCCTACGTGCTGCTGGTGGCCATGCTGCTGCTGTCGGGCGGCGTCTTCGCCGACCGGTTCGGCCGCAGGCGGGTGTTCCTGGCCGGGGTGGTGGTGTTCACGGCCGCGTCGGTGGTGTGTTCGCTCGCGCCCTCGATCGGCTGGCTGATCGCCGGGCGGGTGCTGCAGGGCGTCGGGGCCGCGGCGCTGAGCCCCGCCTCACTAGCGCTGCTCGCCGCCGCGTATCCCGCCCCGAGGGAGCGCGTCAGAGCGATCGGGTTGTGGGCCGGGTTCAGCGGCATCGGCCTGGCCGCCGGACCGCTGGCGGGCGGGATCCTGGTGGCGTCCTTCGGCTGGCCCGCCATCTTCCTGGTCAACGTGCCCATCGGGGCGGTCCTGCTGCTGGCCGGGCTGCGCGTGCTGGGGGAGTCCCGCAACCCGAGCGCGCCGCCGATCGACGTCCCCGGCACGGTCCTGTCCGTCGCAGGTGTGGGCGCTGTGACCTACGGCCTGATCGAGGGCGGTGCCCGGGGCTGGACTTCGCCGGTGATCCTGGGCAGCTTCGCCGCCGGGCTGGTGCTCCTGGCCGCGTTCGTCGTGGTCGAGGCTCGGGTGTCGACGCCGATGCTGCCGCTGCGGCTGTTTCGTCAGCGGCTGTTCACGGTGTCCAACACGGCGATGGTCGTGGTCGGGTTCGCGCTGATGGGGTCGTCGTTCTTCTTCTCCCAGTTCTTCGTCTACGTCCAGGGCACTTCGATCCTGGCCGCCGGGCTGCAGACCCTGCCCGTCTCGCTGGCCATGGTGATCGTCAGCCCGTACGCGGGCCGGTTCGCGGCCAGGTACGGCTTCCGCGTCGTCGTCAGCATCGGCCTGGCCCTGGCCGGGCTGGGGCTGCTGGCGCTGAGCTTCGTCCACGCCGATACCGGCTACGGGAACGTGTGGTGGCGGCTCGCGGTCGCCGGCATCGGGTTCGCTCTCACCATGTCGCCGCTGACCGGGGCCGCCATCCAGGCGGTCAGCCCGCAGGAGGGCGGCCTCGCCTCGGGCGTCAGCAGCACCACCCGGCAGATCGGCGCGGTGCTCGGCGTGGCGGTGCTCGGCGCGATCGTCCACACGCGGGAGTCCGGGGGAGCCTCCTTCGAATCCGGCCTCAACAGCGCTTTCCTCGCGGCGGGTGCCGTGACGCTGGCCTGTGCCGTGTTCACCGGCCTGTGGCTGACCGCGGCCCGGACGCCGAGGGGCGTCCGGGCAGAACAGCCAGGAGACCAAGCAGTCAGTGAGCGGTCGCTGACAACTCCTCCCAGTCGGCCCACGTCTTGAGCCGCTTGGCGTAGGCCTGCTGGGTCATCCACAACCCTTCGGTGCCGAAGAACACCCGCAGCGGCGAGCGAGCCGCCGGTCATGGCCCAGAACTCCCATAGCTCCGGCCAGCCGCCACCCGGTTGATCGGTGGGTACGGCGGCGGGGTACCAGGAACCTCGGTGGCCTTGGCGATGGCCTCGGGACCGGGCTTGACGTAGCGCATGGCGGTGCGGGGGTTCTTCTTGTGCCGGGTCTTGCCCGTGATGAGCTGCGGCGGCACTTCGGCCTCACCGAGATGGGTGGCGGCGCTGTGGCGCAGCTGGTGCAGGTCGAGCCCGGCGTACTTCTCGAGCAGGACGCGGGCACGGTCGTAGCCGAGGCGTGCGCGGCCGGTGTGCGGGCAGATGTCGGCGGCCACCGGACGGCGGGCGGCGACCGGGCGGCGTTCGGACAGGAACAGCGGACCGTGCGTGCGCGTGCTGCCGTCCTGGAGCCGGAGTAGCCGGAGTAGCCGGGGCAGCAGGTGGGCAGTGCCGCGCTGTCCAAGTACACCCACTCGACTGTGCCGCCCTTGGACCGGATGGGGGCGCGCCGGTGCTCCAGGTCAAGGTCCTCGACAAATTCCAGCGGCTCTGGCCGCCGTCTCGTAGAGCATTCGCCACACCGCTCGCTCGCGCAGCGGGATGTCGCGGCGTGACAGCATCCGGTAGATGGTGGTCTTGGCGACCGCGCGGGTCTCGTCGGCGGTTTCCTTGCGGCGTTCGGCGTCGGCCGGGATCGAGGGCGCGGTCCAGTGCTTCTTGCTCTGGCACCAGGCCAGCCAGGAGGTGTGAGGCGCCCCGGATCTTCGGGACACATTCCCAACTAAGGTTGAGGGAGAACCGGAAGGGAAGGCTGTGGCGGCGCGTAACCGACGATTCAGCCAGGAGTTCAAGGACGAAGCCGTCCGCATGGTGCTGGGTGATGCGGGCGGAGGTCTCTTCACCGAGTCGCACGTAGTGGCCGAGGCTGGCCAGGTGCTGGTGGCGGCTCTTGGCTTGCAGCTCGGGCGCGCTGCGCCCGGCCTGGGCGAGATGCTGTAGCGCCGAGTGCCGCAACTGGTGCAGGGTCCAGCCTTGCCGGTGTGGGTCGAGTGCGGCGGAGGCGCTCTTGAACAAGTGCTCGGCGCGCGGGTAGGACAGCCGGCCGCGCCGGGTGGTGGGGTCGATGTCGCCGTCCGCCGGCACTGTGGGGCCGGAGGTGGGAGCGCGCCGGTCGGCCAGGAACACCGGCCCGCTCGTGCGGCCGGCCAGCAGCCGGGGCAGCAGCCGGGCCGTGGGGGTGGCCCAGTGCACGTACTCGATCGCGCCGCCCTTGGAGGTGACGCGGGCACGGCGGAAATCGCGGGCCGCCATCGACCGGTTGATCGCCCGCCGGGAGGTGCATCTTCGGGAGAAGACGCTGTATCGGATGCTGTATGAGAGCGCCGGCCGGTCGGAAGAGATCTTGGGCGTGAACATCGAGGATCTGGACTTCGCGGGGCGCCGATGTCAGGTCAAGGCCAAGGGCGCACGGACCAAGGCCCGCCGTCGCGGCCAGGTGCGTGAGGACTTCGTGCTGGAGACCCTGTATTGGGATGCCGGCACCGCCCGGCTGCTGCCTCGTCTGCTGAAGGGCCGCACGCGCGGCCCGGTGTTCCTCACCCACCGCCGCCCCGGGCCCGGGAAGGTGGTCAACTCGCGGGACGTGTGCCCTGACACCGGGCTGGCCCGGCTGTCGTATGGGCAGGCCCGTGCCCTGCTGGATGAGCACACCGCCGTCGGCGGTCCGGGCACGGGCTGGAACCTGCACGAGTTCCGCCACTCGGCCCTGACCCATCTCGGGCAGGCAGGAGCGAGCCTGCTGATGCTGATGGCCAAGTCCCGGCACAAGAAGCCGGAAAACCTGCGCCGCTACTTCAAGCCCTCCCCGGAATCGATCGCCGAGCTCACCAGCTTGCTCGCGCCCGGCGCCAGCAGGCGCTGAACCAGGAGGCAGCATCAGCTCGGGTCAGCGGTCGTGGTCGGCGTTCCTCCACCACGCCAGGGTGCCCATCACGCCGGCCGCGCCGGTGGTCAGGACGAGCAGGATGCTGAGGGGGCCCGGAGGGGCGTGGCCGGGACCGGCGATGCCCGCGTACAGGCCGGGGACCGAGTCTTCTTCGCCACCCGGGGGGCAGAGTGCGCGCCCGGATGGAGAGAGCGACCTGCTGGCCAATGAGGCTGCTCCCTGGGCACACCCGTCACGGACATCATGCCCCGACGCGCCGACGGTTGGGGATGCCGGGTGGGCGTCCGGTGCCGGGCCTGGAGGGTTTGGGTGCACCGGCTGTCTGGGTAAGCGCGGGACGCGGGTTCCGGAACCCGCTTAGGGTCGGGGC
>NZ_SMKP01000316.1:0-6552 GCF_004349015.1 Nonomuraea diastatica | reverse complement strand
ACCCTAGGGTTCGTCGCAGCGTCAGATTTGTATAAGAGACAGCTCCGGGACGCCGCCGTGGTCGAACGGCAGCACGAAGCGGCGCGGCCACGACAACACCCCTTCCAGCCATCCGGCCCCCATCGTCTGCGCGACGTGCCGGAGCCGGGCCGACGACTCGATGCCGATGGCGACCGTCGTGACGTCCCGCTGCACGGACTCGTTCTCGTCGTCCCCGAGGATCACCCGCCACGCCAGTTCCCTGTTGCGGTCCACCTCCATCGACAGCGGGTGGTGGCGCAGCGCCTTGGCCCGGTGGCCGAGCAGCTCGGCCGGCGCGAGGTCGCCGACGCCGTTGCCGTTCGGCTGGCGGAACAGGGCGTACTCCATGGGCGGCGCCGGGGTGCGCAGGTCGGGGGCCGGGCGGCCGTACGGGAAGAGCCGGTCCACCTCGTGCAGCCAGCGCACCTGCGGGATGACCCACGACGCCCCCGGCCGTTCGCCGCCGCTGTCGAGCGCGGAGAGCAGCCGCGTGGCCGTCTCCGCGGCCTTCTCCGTCAGCAGCGCCGGGTCGAACCAGCTCCGCAGCGACCAGGCGCGCCGCTGCACCGAGCGCTCGATCAGGGTGGCCAGCAGGCACTCCCTGCGCCGCGCCGGCAGATCGGCCCAGGCGGCCGACAACGCGCGCGGCACGCCGGGCAGCGGCCGGTTGCTGACGAACGCGAGCACGACCGTCTCGCACCAGATGCGCAGCCAGGCCCATTCGGGCGCGTCGGCGAGCACGTCGGCCTCCCGCAGCTCGACCAGCGTGCACGCCTGCCCGGTGCGGCACTGCTTGCCGCACGCCGCCGACCTGCGGCCGCGGATGGGCGGCGGCGGTCCCGGCACGACCTTCTCCCTGGACTCCCCCAGCGGCACGCGCACCCGCAGCGGCCGGTCCATGCCGTCCGCGAAGACGGCGGCCGAGCCGGGCTGCAGCGAGACCACGTGACGGGACTGCTCGTCACTGAGGTTCATGGCGGCGCCGACGAGCTTCCTGTCGTCCTCGGCGGGCAGCCGGTGCACGACCTTCAGTGCGGTGTTCTTGACGACGTCGGAGATGAGCTTGGTCGGGATCTGCTCGGCGACCACGATGCCCTCGCCGTACGCCCTGATCTCGGCGAGCAGGCCGGCCAGCAGCTCGACGGCGTGGGTGGAGGCCCGGCCGTGGCCACGGTCGCGCAGCAGCCGGTGCGCCTCCTCGATCACGATGACGTGCCGCAGCTCGGGCGACTTCTCCCGCCTGGCCCGCATGCGCAGGTGCTCGACGATCCTGATGATCAGCGTGCCCATGAGGAACGCCTTGTCCTCGTCGTTGGCGACGTCCTCGATGGCCAGCACGACGTCGCGCTCCAGCAGGCCGCCGATGTCGGCGGGGTGGCCGCCCTCGAAGAAGCGGCCCGCCGAGCCGACGCGCAGCGAGCGCAGCCGGAGCGAGATGAAGCCCTCGACGTCGGCCTGGACCTCGCGGCCGTAGCCGATCTCCTTGATGACGTCCATGGCGTGCTGCTGGAGTTGTTCGAGGGTGGGCACGCTGGGCGGGACGTTCGCGCCGGGGACGGCGCCGCCCGTGACCACGTCCCAGCCGGTGGCTTCGTAGACGCGCTGCAGGGCCAGCGACATGATCTGCGGGAACGGCTCCTCGGCGTCGAACGCCGCCATGAAGAGCGCCCTGACCATGTCGATGTGAGCCTGGACGGGGTAGCCGGGCTCGGGTTCGAGCGGGTTGATGCTGAACGGCACGCCGCCGGGCGCCGACGGGTTGATCACCGTGAGGGGGTCGTCGATCCGGCCGGCCATGGCGGCGTACTCCGACTTGGCCGGTTCGATGGCCAGCCAGGGGATGCGCGCCCTGCTGAGCTGCTCCAGCAGGTGTCTGACGGTCTGCGACTTGCCGGAGCCGGTCGCGCCCGTGATGAAGGCGTGCCGGTTGAGCGTGGCCAGCGGCACCTGGAACGTGCCGACGCCCCTGTCCTGACCGTCGAGGATCTCGCCCAGCTCCAGCTCACCCGCATCGGCCTCGGACGTCACGTCGAAGAAGCCCGAGTCGAGCACGCGCACCCCCGGCACCTCCCGCCGGGGCAGCCCGGCCAGCGCGGCCAGCGCGCCCGCGGTCGCGGCGAACGGGGCCGCGGCCCCGTCGGCCGGGTCCTGCATGGTGATGGCGAGGGCCTCCGACAGCGCGTAGACGGCGCCGTGCGAGCTGCGCAGCCGGTACGGGTGGTGGCTCATCTCGACGGACCCGACGAGCACGGGCGCGATCTGCCGCAGTTCGTCGGCGGTGGCGCCGCCGGCCAGCAAGCGCACGTTCCAGAGCCCCGCCTCGCGGAAGGCGTCCAGCTCCTGCATGCGGCGCTCGGCGCGCTCGGCGTCGAAGCGGGAGCGCTCGGAGGCGTCGCCGTACTGCCTGAGCACGTTGAGCTGGGTACGCAGGTGCGCCACCTCGGCGTCGAGCAGGTCGGTCGGCTCGGCCACCACCAGCCACGCGAAGGGCCGCGACATCAGCGTCACCAGCGTCGACTCGAACAACGTCGGCCGTTTCAGCTCGTCGGGGTCGAGCTCGGACAACTCTCGCCCCCTGCTGCCCAGAGGCGGCGCCTGCCGCCCCGGGCACGGCGTCCACACCAGGTCCGCCAGATCGGCGAGGTACTCCTCGTCGAGGTGCACGCCACGCGCTCCGCCGGGGAACAGCAGCGGCTGCGGCCCGCTCGGCCGGCCGGGCGCGTCGGTGGACCTGCGCGGCTGGCGTGGCGGCGAGAGCGGCCCCGCGTTCGTGATGAGTTCCAGCGGCGCGCCCGACCCTCTGGACAGCCACCCGATGACGAACGGCCGGTCGCGCTGCGCCGCCGACAGCACCGCGGGAAGCACGGTGACGAAATCCCATTCCGCCGACGAGCTTCGCGAGGGTGCCGCGATCGACTGGATTCGGTACCAGGGTCCGCTCAGCGAGACGCTCGGCTGCATTTCATTCCCCCACAGACGGTTCTTTATTAAATTCCGTCAACCGTCAGCTCGTCGCCTTGACATTGACCATGTCATTGCCTGCCCTTGCGCCAGTCCAGGCGTGGCGGTGGTGGCCCGAGGTTCGGCGGAGGCTCTTCGTCGCCCTCCTGAGCGCGCGGGTCGAGCGCGAGCACGGCGTCGCGCACGTGCTCCAGCTCGCCGAGAGTGGTCTTGGGGAAGGCCAGGATGGCCGGGTTGGCGTCGGCGAGTCGGACACGCCTGCCCTGGGCGGTCGCGTCCGTGACGATCACGGACGTGGTGGGCAGCTGCTGGAGCTGGTGCGGCTCGACCAGGAACTCGCGCGAGCGCTGCAACACCCGCTCCTTCTCCGAGATCTTGTCGGCGGTCCTGCCCCACTCGGTCGACTCCGTGATGTCGCCGGCGAGGTCGTGACTCTCGTCGCGGTCGTCCCTGGCGTCCTCCACCTGCGCGACCGTGGAGATGTAGCCGCCGTCGAGCCCCGGCAGCGAGTCGCTGATCGTCTCGGTGAGCTGTGCCAGCTCCAGCCGGTGCTCGGTGCCGACGTGCTCGCTGGCGACCCGGGCGTCCTCGGCGTTGCCGAGCCGCATGAACGCCACTGCGGCGTGCCCGCGGCCCAGCCGCTCGCGTACGGTCGGCGTGAGCGACCGGTAGGTCAGCACGAGCCCCGTACGCGAGGTCTCGCAGGCGTCCATCAGCCGGTCGAGCACGTCGCCCCTCAGCTTGTCCGCGCCCGCCACGATGATCGTGTGGTACCAGGGCCGGTCGGAGGCGGGCGACTGGCGCAGGATGTGGGTGAGCGCGGTGGCCACGTACGTGCCGAGCACCCGGTTGCCGAACACGCCCGCCTGGCGGTCCATGCTCACCACGCGGAGCCTGGCGGGCGGCAGGCGTACGGCCTCCGTGCCGAGCGACTCCAGCTTGCGCAGTTGCGACTCCAGCGCCCAGGCCCGCTCGATCACCACGCGGTCGCTCACCCCGCGGCCGAACAGCGTGCCGATGCGCTCCAGCTGCGTCGCGGTGATCAGCCCGAACCTCAGGTCGTCGCGCGGGTCGCCCACCTGCGCCAGCGCCCGCAGCGCGGCCGTGACCTGGCTGATCGTGGCGTTCTCCCCGAGCACTTCGAGCACCCGCTCCAGGATCGCGTTGTCGAAGCTGAGGTCGCGCGTGCTGCGGTGCTCCTCGCTCACGCTCACCACGTGCGCCAGCACGTCGGCGAACGCCTCCGGCCTGAGCGTGGCGCCCAGGTCGAGCTTGGGCAGGTCGACGGGGAGCACCCAGACCAGCGGGTCGTCGCCGCCCTTGCGGGCCAGCTCGATCAGGTCCTTGGCGATCGCGCCCTCGGACAGGTCGAGCACGGTCAGGTGGCCGCCGCTGTAGAGGCGGGTCGCCCCGAGCAGGGTGATCAGCGCCGACCACCCGGGTAACGTGCCGCCCGCCACGTCGATGCGGTCGAGCTCGTCGGGCACGGCGACGGCGTACCAGGTGAGCTGCTTGTCGTGGCGGTCCTTCGACTCCTGCCACTCGCGGTAGCGCTGGGCGTGCTCCTCCTGCGCGCGGTACAGCTCCCTGTCGCGTTCGCGGCGCTGGCGCTCGTCCTTGGCCTGCTGCTCAAGCACCCGGTATTTCACCGCCCTGTCGCCCTGCAGCAGCGCGAACGTGCAGATGCCCGCCACGCCGCCGGCGGCCACCACGCCGAGCAGCGCGAACGACCACGCGAGGTAGCCCGCCACCGCGGCGGCCAGGATCAGCGCGGTCACCACCAGCATGAACGTGCGGAAGAGGCGTACGGGCCGGTTGAGCATGTCCTCCTGGAGGCGTTCGCGACGCAGGATCTCGAGCCGGGCGGGGTCGTCCTCGTCGGCGGGGGGCTGCTCCTCGACGGGTGACGGGCGCTTCGGGGGCGGGCCCGGGTCGGGATGCAGCAGGATGTACTGCCAGCCCAGGTAGATGCGGTCCGCCTGGAGCTGGGCATGCTCGGGATGCACGTCCGCCACGTGACCCTCCGGCCGCCGATATGTCATTAGGAGTTGGGGTCAGCCCTTTCCGTTCCGTGCCAGCGTATGAGTTGCAACCCCCGTAGTGGCAGGGTTTCTCGGCAATTCGACCAGTCCGATGGGAGCATTGCGGCAGATGAGACAAGCGAGACCTATTACCATCCTTATCCATGACGGAACCCTCCGGCGGCAGCAGTGACAGGGCCAGACGCCCCGTAGTGGTGCCCGCACTCGCCCTGACGACCTTCACGGCCGTCGGCATCACCGCCATGCTGGGCGGTCTGCGCGAGGCCCCGGAAGAGCCGGAGGCGCTGGGCCAGGGCGCGGTGATCGACCAGGGCCAGTTCACCACCAAGGTCGTCGGGTCGCGCGTGACGGTGGAGCGTGCCCGGACGCAGTTCGAAGAGGACAAGCGGTTCGTGGACGTGGTCTTCGACGTCAAGAACAACGGCGACGAGACCGCCTCGGTCGGCAGCCCGCCCCAGAAGATCGAGTCCGCCTTCACCCTCGCGTCCTTCGCCGGCTCGCTCGTCAAGATCGACCCGGCCTTCCCCAAGGACGCCGGCCCCAACGTCTTCGCCCGGAGCAAGGGAGACGAGACCCGCCAGCTCCACCCCGGGGTCACCAGCCAGGTCATCCTGCGCTACCAGCTCAAGGACACCGATCAGCCGCCGGAGAAGATCACCCTCGACGTGGCCGCCTTCGAGTGGGAATCCGACTGGAACAACGTCACCCCCCGCTGGAAGATGGTCGCCACCGAAGCAGGCGACAAATACCTTCCCGAGATCAAAGCCCGGGTGACCCTGTCGGTCAAGGAAGGTGACGCAGTGTGACCGCCACGCAGCAAAGATCATCCGCGGCGCCCACCCGCCGCGGCCGGCGAGCCGGACGCCGCCCCGCCAACGCCTCGCGGCTGCTCAGCGCCGTCGCCGGGCTCGCGCTGGCCGGGGCCGCCATCATGCTGCAGACCATGTACCTCGACGAGGGCGAACAGAGCCTGCCGCTGACCTACGTGGGCGACAAGGGCGAGGACGTGGACGCCAAGCGGTTCACGGTGCGGGTCGACTCGTACCTGACCGCCAAGTCGATCAGGAGCGTCACCGACAAGACCATCGGCACCGACCACCTCTTCCTCGTCGTCAACGCCTCGGCCAAGTCCAGCCTCAAGCCGTACAAGCTGGGCCAGCCCGTGCTGATGACCGAGGACGGCAAGAAGTTCAGCGCCACCGATCGGGTGGACAGCTCGCAGACCCTGTCGAACGTCTGGGTGCAGCCGGACATTTGGGTCAGCGGCCGGTACTTCTTCGAGGTGCCGGCGTCGGCGCTGCCGGGAGCGCGGGTCGTGTTCGGGATGCCCCAATCCTTCATCGTGGAGTCGTACCAGCCGGAGGCCGAGGTGGACCTCGGCCTGGACGAGGAGGCCGCGCGCAAGCTCGCCGCCTCACCTCAGGACGTCTACTCGATGGCTAAGAAGTGAGCGCAGCATGAGTACGAACGACGAGCGTGACTGGTTCGCCCCCAGGAACGACCGGCGCCGCGAAGAGGACCCCCCGCC
>NZ_SMKP01000315.1:0-6845 GCF_004349015.1 Nonomuraea diastatica | reverse complement strand
GGATCTGGCGGTGCTGGGCTCGGGGGTGGCGCAACATTACCGGGTGCGGGCGGGCGCGGAGCGGTGGCGGTTCTGGTGGGTGCACTTCCAGCCGCGGCCGGGCTGGGCGGTGTGGCTGGCGCCGTACGCGGAGGGCGACGGTTGCCATCTGGTCGCCGGGGTGCCGCCGTCCGTGCATGAGCGCGTCGATCTGGCGTTCCAGCGGGCGCTCCAGGACGCGCGCTGGACGCCCGGGCTCGCGCGCGTGGTGCCGGTCGAGGCCCAGGATGGTGGGACGCGGCTTCCGGCGCTCGCCGGGGGCGGGCCGGCGCGGGAGCTGGTGCTCGGCGCCGTCGAGGAGGTGCTGGTGCTGGCCACCGCGTCCGCGCGCCCTGAGGACACGCGGACGGGCGAGGAGGGCGACGAACGCGTACGCCGTGCCCTGGCCGTCATCGCGGCCGAGCCCGGCGCCCCCCATTCGGTGGCCTCGCTGGCCCGCGCCGTCGCGCTCTCGCCCTCCCGCTTCTCCCACCTGTTCGCCGAGGAGACCGGTCAGACCCCCATGCGGGTGGTACGCCTGGCGCGGGCCCGCCACGCCGCGAGCCTGCTGGAGGTGACCGACATGGACGTCGGACAGGTGGCGGTGGCGTGCGGTTTCGTCAGCCCCTTCCACTTCAGCAGGGCCTTCAGCAAGGAGTACGGCCTGCCGCCCCGCGAATATCGTGCCCGCCTGCGCGGCGTCAGCGGCTGACCGGGAGCGGGCCCCTGTCGGGAGTGAACAGCTGGTCGTCCAGGTGGTCGACGGCGTAGTCGATCGCTCCCACCACCACGCACTCGTCACCCAGCGTGGACGCGCGCACCTCCGGCATGCGCATGCACGCCCGCTCCAGCCTCCGGCGCAGGGGCTCCAGCAGCACGTCGGCGGAACGGGAGAAGCCGCCGCCCAGCACCACCATCTGCGGGTCGAGGATGAGGACCATCGCGGCCGTGCCCACCGCGAGGTCGTCGACGTACCGCTCGACCGCCCCGGCCGCCACCGGGTCGCCGTTCCTGGCGGCCGCCAGCGTATGGCCGGCCGCGTCCTCCGGTGGGGTGCCCTCGGGGACGGACGCGCAGGTGTTGAGGTGCTCGGGGGCGTCGAACCAGCGGGCCTCCGGCAGCATGACGATCTCGCCGGAGGCCGCGCCGAACCCCCTGTGCACCTTGCCGTCGATGATCAGACCGGCGCCCATGCGCCTGCCGACGTGCAGGAACACCACGTCTCTCGCGCCCTTGGCGACGCCGCGCCTGGCCTCGGCCATGGCGGCCAGGCGGCTGTCGTTCTCGATCAGCACCTGGCAGGGGAACATCTCGCGCAGCTTGCCCGCCAGGTCGAGGTCGCGCCAGGTGGGGACGGCGGCGGAGTAGATGACGCGGCCCTCCACGTCGATCACGCCGATGGTGCCGACCGCGATGGTCCACAGGTCGGCGACGGTCGTGCGGCTGAGCGCGAGGCACCCGGTGACGGCGCGCTCGATCGCGGCCAGGCGCTCGCCGAGCGGGGCGTCGGGCAGCACCGGCTGCCTGGTCTCGGCGAGGATCTCGCCGTCGAGGTCGGACAGGGCGGCCCGGATGTTGTGACCCCCTATGTCGACGCCCACCAGGTAGCCGCTGTCGGCGCGGAACCGGTAGCGGCGCGCCGGCCGGCCCATCGTGCCCTGGCTGGGCGGCACCTCCTCCACCCAGCCCAGCGCCATGAGCTCGTCGGTGACCTCCTTCATGGACGGCCGGGACAGGCCGGTCCGCTCGGCGAGCGCCGACAGGGTGAGCGGCCCGGCTCTGCGCAGTGCCCGGATGGCGGTCAGCGAGTTGAGCTGCCGCAGCCGGGACAGGTCGCCGCCACGTAGGTCCGCCATCGCCGTCCTTAATGTAGTTCTCCTCTGTAATCGGTCAGTATGTCAGGGATCGGCCCATGGGTGTGTCGCTCTCATCCTCCTCGTATCGAGGAAATATGTCATTGACCGGTTCGTGCAGGTGATGCTACTAATGAAGCGCTCCTTCGTAAGTGATGGAAATGAGGACTGATGTCGTTCGATGACATCGGCGAGGTCGCGTGCCGTCCCCAGGACGCGCGTGTGTTCGAGCACGGCTGGCAGTCATGGAGCCCCACGGGCGCCTACCGCTGGCAGGACCCGCCGCCCCGGCCCGCCGATGAGACGATCCAGGTCCTCTGTTACCGCCCGGAGACCCCCGTCCCTGACGGGACGTTCCAAGGCGAGGGGCTGCTGGCGATCGAGGCGGGCGACAGGTCCGTTGAGCTCTGGTCGGCGCCGAGCCCTTTACGGGTGCCGTCCATCAGGGTGCGCGAGGAGCGCGGCCGGCTGGTGGTCTCCGCCGACGGCCCCGTACGCCACCACCGCGCCGAGACCGGCCTCGCCCAGGCCCTGCGTGACTGGGCGGGCACCATGGCCGAGCCCAGGGCATTCCCCGCGGTGCCGCCCATGTGGTGCACCTGGTACGGCTACTGGGACAAGGTCACCGACGCCGACGTCATCGGCAACCTGGAGCTGGCCGAGCGGCACGGCCTCAGCGCCGACATGTTCCTCATCGACGACGGCTACGAGGCCGAGATCGGCGACTGGCTCGAAGGCCGGCCCGGGTTCGGCTCGCTGGAGCGGGCCGTGGACGCCGTCACGGGAGCGGGCCGGCGGGCGGGGATCTGGACCGCGCCGTTCCTCGTGGGGCGCCGCAGCCGGATCTTCCGCGAGCACCCCGACTGGCTGGTCCGGGGCGCGTACGCGGGCCGCATGTGGAACCAGGAGCTGGCCGTGCTCGACGTCACCCACCCGGAGGCGGCCGACCACCTGACCGGCGTGTTCCGCACGTTCGCCGCGATGGGCATCACCCACTTCAAGCTCGACTACCTGTACGCCGGGGCGCTCGCCGGCCGGCGGAACGAGGACATCGACCCGATCGCCGCATACCGGCGCGGCCTGGAACTGGTGCGTCAGGGCGCCGGGCCGGGCGCCACGCTGCACGGGTGCGGGGCTCCCATGCTGCCCAGCATCGGGCTGGTCGACATCATGCGGGTCAGCCCCGACATCGCGCCGACGCTGCACCCCAGATCGGGCGACATCAGCCAGCCGTCGCAGCTCGGGGCCAGGCTCACCGGGGCGGCCCGCGAGTTCCTGCACGCCCGGTGGTGGGTGAACGACCCCGACTGCATCATCCTGCGGCCCGAGGTCGAAGCCAGGCAGGAGTGGGCGGCGCACATCGGGCGCACGGGCGGGCTGCGGGGATCCAGCGACCCGATCGCCGCCCTGGACGACTGGGGGCTGGAGACCACCCGGCGGCTCATGGTGGCGACGGCGACGGACCCGTCGTGACCGGCCACCCGGTGGGCGCGCCGGCGCGGCAGATCCGGTGGCGCGCCACGGCGGGCGGACGGGCGCGGCGCGGCGGGTGGCACGCCTACCTGTTCGTCGGCCCCAGCCTCTTCGGCGTGCTGGCCTTCCTGCTGCTCCCCATGGTCATCGTCGCGGCGCTCAGCCTCTTCCGCTGGGAGCTGCTCTCCGCCCCGGAGTTCGCCGGCCTCGACAACTACCGCCGCCTGGCCTCGGACGGCCGGACGTGGCACTCCCTCTGGGTCACCGTCGCGTACGTGCTGCTGTGCATCCCCCTCCAGACCGTGCTGGCCCTGGCCCTCGCGATCCTGCTCAACCAGCGCGTCAAGGGCGTCAGGCTCTTCAGGTCGCTGTTCGTGGTGCCGTGGATGGCCACGCCGATCGTCCTCGGCCTCATCTGGAACTGGATTTTCGACCCCCGCGACGGCGCGCTCAACAGCGCCCTGGCGCTGGTGGGCGTCACGGGCCCCGACTGGCTGTCCGACGCCACCTGGGCGCTGCCCGCCGTCGCGCTGGTCAGCGTCTGGCAGCACACCGGCTACACCATGTTGTTCTTCCTGGCGGGCCTGCAGGGCATCCCGCAGGAGTTGCACGACGCGGCCGCCACCGACGGCGCCACCCCGGCGCAACGGTTCTGGAGGGTGACGCTGCCGCTGCTCAACCCCACGATGTTCTTCGTCACGGTGACGAACATGATCGGCGCGGTCCAGGTGTTCGACACGGTCTACGCGATGACCGCGGGCGGCCCGGGCGGCAGCACCGAAGTGATCAACTTCAGGATCTTCGAGACCGCGTTCAAGCAGTTCGACTTCGGCTACGCGTCCACGCTGTCGATGGTGCTCTTCCTGATCATTCTCCTGGTGACGCTGGCGCAGGTCAGGTTCTTCGGCAAGCGCACCACCTATGACCTGAGCTGAGAGACCGATGACCAAGCGAATCCTGCTCTACGCCACGCTCGCGGGCGGAGCGTTCATCTCCGTCTTCCCCTACCTGCTCGTGGTGCTGACCGCCTTCAAGACGCAGGCGCAGCTCAGCTCCACCGCCCCCTGGCTGCCCGGGCTCCCGCCGACCACGGACAACCTCGCCGAGATGCTGGCCGGCGACTTCCCCCACTTCATCCTCAACACCGCCGTGATGACCGCGCTGCTGACGGCGGGCCAGCTGGTGTTCACCACGTTCGCCGCCTACGCCTTCGCCCGGCTGCGGTTCAGGGGGAGGGACGTGCTGTTCTGGCTGTACGTGGCGACCATGATGGTGCCGAGCGCCGTCACGATGATCCCGCTGTTCCTGATCATGCGGGAGCTGGACCTGGTCAACACCTGGTACGGCCTGCTCGCGCCGTACGTGCTCGGCACCCCGTACGGGATCTTCCTGATGCGGCAGTTCTTCAAGAGCCTGCCCGGCGGGCTGGAGGAGGCCGCCAGGATCGACGGGGCGGGGCCGCTGACGATCCTGCTGCGCATCATGCTCCCGCTCTGCCGTCCCGCGCTCGGCACGCTGGCGATCATCACCGTGATCTCGTCGTGGAACAGCTTCCTCTGGCCGCTGATCATCACCAGCGGCGACGACACGAAGGTCATCACGGTGGCCATCGCCACGCTCAAGGACGGCATCGGCGTCGACTACACCCTCATGATGGCCGGCAGCCTGATCGCGCTGGTGCCGATGGTGGCCGTCTTCATCTTCTTCCAGAAGTACATCGTCAGGTCGGTAGTCCTTACCGGCCTCAAGTAAGAAGAGGTCAGCGAATGTTGAACAACCCCCCGATTCGCTGGGCCGGGGCGCTGCTCTGCGCCGCCATGCTCACCCTGACCGCGTGCGGGTCAGGGGGCGGCGAGTCAGAGCAGGTCACGTTGACGTACCGGCTCTGGGACGACCAGCAGAAGGCCGGCTACGAGAAGGTGATGGCGGCCTTCGAGCAGGCCAACCCGGGCATCGACGTCACGATCGAGCTGCTGCCGTACGACCAGTACTGGACGAAGCTCACCGCCGACGCGGTGGCGGGCACGGCGCCGGACGTGTTCTGGATGACCCCCACCCAGTTCCCCGAGTACGTCACCAAGGGCGTGCTGGCCCCTGTCCAGGTCGACACCGCCAAATACCACCAGACCGTGGTCGGCTCGTTCACCTACGAGGGCAAGCTGTACGGCGTGCCGAAGGACTGGGGCGTCGTCGGCCTGCTCTACAACAAGGACCTGTTCGAGGCTGCCGGCGTGGAGATGCCGGACCGGCTCACCTGGAAGGCCGACGGCACCGGCACCCTGCTCGACACGGCCCGCAAGCTGACCGTGGACGAGGCCGGCAAGCACCCCGGCGAGGACGGCTTCGACCCCGCCAAGGTCAAGACGTACGGCTTCGCCTCGTGGAACCACTATCAGACGCAGTGGATGAACTGGGTCGCCTCCAACGGCGGCAAGCTGGTCGACAAGCCGTTCGGCACATACACCTTCAACGACCCGGCGTCGGTGCAGGCGCTGCAGTTCGGGGTCGACCTGGTCAACAAGCACCACGTCTCGCCGCCCGCCACCCGGACGAACCCGCCCACCGGCAAGGTCACCGACATGTTCAAGGCGGGCCAGGTGGCCATGTTCCCGGCCAACAACGCGCTGCTGCCGTTCGTGGCGCCCGAGTCGACGTTCGAGCTCGGGGTGGCGCCCATGCCGGAGGGCCCGCAGGGCCGCTCGGTCAACCTGAACGGCCTGGCAGAGGCCGTCTACGCCAAGAGCGACCACCCGGAGGAGGCCATGAAGCTGGCCGCCTATCTGGGCACCGAGGCGCCGCAGAAGACGATGGCCGACGGCGGCTACGTCTTCCCCGCGCTCAACGGCCTCGAACGGGGCTACGTCGACCACTGGAAGGCGAAGAAGATCGACGTCACGCCGTTCGCCGAGCAGGCGGCCGGCTCGACCTTCCCCCTGCCGATCACCACCGGCTTCACCGGCTTCGAGACGAAGCTTAACCAGATCTTCAACCAGATGTATCTCGGCGAACTCTCTCCCCAGCAGGCGGCCGACCAGGCTGTCGCCGAAGGCAACGCCAGCATCAAGTAAGGAACCCCTATGATCACCCGGCGTTCACTTTTCGCCGGGGGTGCCGGCCTGGGCTTCTCCGCCGCACTGGGTGCCGCACCCGTGCGCGCGGCGGTCCGGCGCGCCCCTCTGTCCGACCCCTTCCAGCTCGGCGTCGCCTCCGGCGAGCCCACGCATGACGGCGTGGTGTTATGGACGCGGCTGGCCATGGACCCGATCGCGCTCGACGGCCTCGGCGGCATGCCGAGCCGGCCGGTGCCGGTCCAGTGGCAGCTCGCCAAGGACGAGAACTTCAAGCACGTCGTACGCCACGGCGTCGAAACCGCCCGCCCCGACGCCGCCCACAGCGTCCACGTCGAGCTGGACGGTCTCGACCCCGGCGCCGAATACTTCTACCGTTTCAGGGCCGATCGCGAGATCTCCCCGTCCGGCCGCACCCTCACCGCCCCCGCCC
>NZ_SMKP01000314.1:0-6898 GCF_004349015.1 Nonomuraea diastatica | reverse complement strand
CCCCCCACCCCGGCAGACCCCACGGGCACGGACGGCGTGGCGGGCGGGGAGGGGACCGTGTGGATGCCGCTGGGGCGCATCGTGGGTGCACGTTCCGGCGACAAGGGCGGCAACGCCAACCTGGGAGTCTGGGCCGCGACGCGGGACCGCTACGCGTGGCTGGCCGCCACCTTGACCCCTGACCGTCTCAAGCGGCTCCTGCCGCATCTGGCGGCGTACCGCATCGACCGCTACGAGCTGCCGAACCTCAAGGCGCTCAACTTCGTCGTCCACGGGCTCCTGGGCCGGGGCGTGGCGGCGAGCCCGCGCATGGACCCGCAGGCCAAGGCGCTGGGCGAGGAGCTACGCGCCCGGCATGTGCACATCCCCACGGCGCTCCTGGACTGAGCCGGCCATCCGCCATCCCAGCAGTCCCGCGCCCAGCAACCCCGCCCGCGCCCCGAGCGCTGACGCCCTGACCTCCGGCACCCTCCGCTCCGGACCGTGCGCCGCCACCCCCGGCGACGGCGACCGCCCGTCAGACGACGGGAGGGACGATCTCTGAGACGACGGGGACGGCCCTTGGGAAAAGAACGGCGGGTGGGGAGACAGGAGGGCCGACAGGCGGGCTCGGAGGGGGACGATCAGGGCGTCGCCCGCGTGTGAGACCCCGCCGCCGATGACGACAGCCGCCGGATCCAGCAGCCGCGTGTACGTGGCCAGCGCCAGGGCGAGCGCCTCCACGGCCGCGTCCCACACCCGCCCGGCCACCGCGTCTCCCTCCGAGGCTCGCCGCACCACCTCCTCGGCCCCGGCGGCGCCGTACCGGGCCGCGACCGCACCGCCCGACGCGTACGCCGCCAGGCAGCCCCGCTGCCCGCACCCGCAGGCCGCCCCGCCGGGCCGTACCGGGATGTGCCCGATCTGCCCGGCCCATCCGGCGGCGCCCCCGTACAACGACCCGGACAGGACCACCGCGCCCGCGATGCCCGTGCCGATGGGCAGGTAGAGGACGTCGTCCCCGCCCGCTCCGTAGGCCAGCTCCGCCTCCCCGGCCGCGCGGACGTCGTGCCCGAGCGCCACCGGCAGGTCCACGTCCGTGAACGACGACGCGGGCACGTCCCGCCACCCGAACGCGGCCGAGAAGACGGCCCGTTCCGCCGTGACGAGACCGGGCACCACCAGCCCCACCGCCAGCGGGCGTGTTCCCGGCCGGGGCCGGGTGAGGTCGGTGACGAAGGCGGAGACGGCCGCGATCACGCGCTCAGGGCCTTCGGCGCGGGGCGTAGGCCGCCGCTCGAAATGCAGACATGTCCCGTCGCAGGCGACAAGTCCTCCTTTCATGTTGGTGCCGCCGACATCGACCGCTACAACGCACTCCATGCCTTCATCCTGCTGCAGAAACCTTTTGAGATCAGACCCGGCGATGCAGAAAGATGAGGTCTCATGCGCCGCCTCATCCTCATCGACCTGGACGACTGCATCCGCCTGGCCAAGGACCGCGACTGGCCGCCGGAGGAGCACAAGTGGCGCCTGCTGTTCGAGATCGGCGAGCCGTACGGCATCGACGCCCCTGACGGCGACGGCCTGGCCGCGTGCAACGTCCTGACCTGCTACGGCGACGGGCACGCCGTGATCAGCATGGTGCTCACCGCGTCCCGCTACTCCAGGCAGGGCCTCGGCCGCGCACTCATGCGGCACGTGCTCGACCAGGCCGGCGACCGCACCGTCTTCCTCCACGCCACCAGGCAGGGCCGGCCGCTCTATGAGCAGCTCGGTTTCCGGGCGGTCGGCCGGGTGGCCAAGCACACGGGCGTCTTCGCGGGCGAGCCCTCGGGCCTGACCCGTCCCGCCACCGAAGCCGACCTCGACGCCATCCTCGCGCTCGACGCCGAGGTGTTCGGCATGGACAGGTCGGCGGCGCTGCGGCGGATGTTCACGTTCGGCGAGCGGGTCCGGGTGGCGGCCGGCGGTTTCGGCCAGTGCTGGCGCAACGACGACGCCACCGTGATCGGCCCGGTCGTGGCCGGCGACGAGGAGACCGCGCGCGCCCTGATCGGCGACCTGGCGCTCGATGCGGGCGGCGAGGTGCGGATGGACTTCGACCTCGCCCACGAGTCCATGATCCGGTGGGCGAGCGAGCACGGCATCGGCGAGCCGTGGGAGGTCGCGTTCATGGTGCGCGGCGACGACCTGCCCGGAGACCGGTCACGCCAGTTCCTCCCCTTCACGCAGGCGCTCGGTTGACCCGGTTCCCGGGGGCTGAATAGGGTTCCACCAGAACATAATTCTGGCCGAAGGGCGGCTCATGACCTCCACCCACATCGACGTCAGCGCCATCGACCTCGACGAGCTCGGCGCGTGGATGGACGATCAGGGGCTGCCGCCGGGCCCGATCACGAGGGTGACGCCGGTCCTCGGCGGCACGCAGAACGTCATGGTCCGCCTCGAACGCGGCGGCCGCCCGTACATCCTGCGCCGGCCTCCGCTGCACGCCCGCCGCAAGAGCAACGAGGTGCTCCGCCGCGAGGCCCGCGTGCTGGCGGCGCTGCACGACACCCCAGTGCCCGCGCCCACGCTGGTGGCCGCGCAGACCGCACGGGAGCCGGTGTTCTACCTCATGGAACCGGTCGACGGGTTCAACCCCTCGACCGGGCTGCCGGAGCCGCACGCCTCCGACGCGGCGATCAGGCACCGCATGGGGCTCGAGGCCGCCGCGGCGCTGGCCGAGCTGGGGCGGGTCGACCCTGACGTGCTGCCGGGGTTCGGCCGGCCGGAGGGGTTCCTGGAGCGGCAGGTGCCGCGCTGGCTCAAGGAGCTCGACTCGTACGGCGAGCTCGACGGCTACCCGGGACCCGACATCCCCGGGCTGACGGAGGCGGCCGGCTGGCTGACCCGCAACCTCCCCCGCACCTTCACGCCGGGCGTCATGCACGGCGACTACCACTTCGCCAACCTGATGTTCGCCTCCGACAGCCCGCGGGTGGCCGCCATCGTCGACTGGGAGATGTGCACGATCGGCGACCCGCTGGTCGACCTCGGCTGGCTGGTGGCGATGTGGCCGGCGGGCAACGACCACGTGCCCGGGTTGCCTGCGCCGCCTGAGATCATCGCCTACTACGCGGCGCTGTCCGAGCGCGACATGTCGGCCATCGACTGGTACGCGGTCATGGCCTGCTTCAAGCTCGGCATCGTGCTGGAGGGCACGCACGCGCGGGCGTGCGCCGGCAAGGCGCCCCAGGACATCGGCGACCTGCTGCACGCGACGACGCTCGGCCTCTTCGAGCGGGCCCAGGAGTTCATGGACGGCGCGCTCAATTGACCATATATCACGATTTTCGGAGAAACGATCACACATAGACCCCCGAGCCATACAATTGCGCGCAATTGCATCTGTATCGGGGAAGGATCGTCATGCGTATGCGGTTCCTCGGGTCCACATCAGAGGCGGGCGCCTGTCCCACCCTGTACGAGACCGACCGCGGCACCATCGTCGTCCAAGGCCTCCAGGTCACCGACGCGGAGGCGCTCGCGGACCTCCGCGACGTGCTCGACGGCGAGGGCGCCGTCGAGGTGCCCCGCGAGCTCATCACCGAAATCGCCCGCCGGGTCCTGCCCGAGGGCTCGGCAACCGCTTTCCCCACCTGCGGAGGAGCACCCACGGCTACCGGTTGATCACAATTGCGTACCACACTGGCATGATCGACGCATGCAGGGCTAACCTCTTGCGGCGTGACGTCCTTTCAGCAGGCGCGCATCGACCTCGGCAGCCAATTACGCCAGCTGCGCGAGGCCGCCCGGTTGTCCGGCAAGGAGCTGGCCGAGCAGCTGCGCTGGCAGCCGTCCAAGGTCTCGCGCCTGGAGAACGCCAGGCAGACCGCCACCGAGGACGACGTGGTCGTGTGGGCGCAGGCCGTACGCGCCTCGCCCGACACGACCGACGAGCTGATCCGGCAGGCGATCGCGCTGCTCGAACGGCACGACGACTGGAAGCAGCGCCACCGCAGCGGGCTGGCCGCCCTGCAGGAGGACGTCCGTGACCTGGAGGCGCGCACCAAGCTTTTCCGGGTGTTCGAGCCCGGCATCATCGTGGGCCTGCTGCAGACCTCCGAATACGCCAGGCACGTGTTCCGCAAGGTCAAGCGCCTCTACAGCGCCGCCGACCAGATCGACGCGGCGGTCCGGGTGCGCATGCAGCGCCAGGAGATCCTCTACGACCGCACGAGGACGTTCCGGTTCGTGGTGTCGGAGTCCACGCTCCGCACCCTCCTGGCGCCGCCCGAGGTGATGCGCGGCCAGCTCGACCGCCTGCTGGCCGTCAGCACGTTGCCGAACGTGGAGTTCGGCGTGATCCCCTTCGAGGCCGAGTTCCCGTCCAACCCGGTCAACGGGTTCTGGATCTACAACGATTCCATGGTCGGCGTGGCCACCATGACGAAGGACCTCGTCCTGCGCGACCCCGACGACATCGCCTTCTATGTCCGGGCGTTCGACGACTTCGCGAAGGTGGCCGAGTTCGAGGAGTCCGGACGGGAGGTCATCATCAGGATTCTTCACGACTACCGGAAACAAACTCCACATTAACCGCAGCAATTGCTTGCCTCCCGCCACAAGATCGTGCAATTCTGTCGCGAGACGTTGCGGAGGTGACGCATGATGCTTGATACCGCGCTCTGCCTCGAGCGGTTCGCGTGGCACGCGGGTCGTCACGCGGACCTGTCGGTCCAAAACCTCGCCCTGGCCAGTGACCCTGCCTACGTGTCGGTCCGCAACCGTTTCTCCGCCACCCTCACGGAGACCGTGACCTGCTCCGACGAGGGCGCGTTCATCACCTCCTGGGGCTACCGCCTGGGCACCTCAGAAGACGTCGAGTCCGCCGCCGCCCGCCTCGCCTTCCTCCTCGCCGCCCTGCCGGCCTAGGTCAGCACCCTGCCCGGTATAGGATCTTCTGCACTTCCGGCTGGTCGACGTTCTCCTCCGTGACGATCGTGGCGTCCGTCGGGATCGACGCCGTGACCTGCTGCCCCTTGACCGCGGCGACCGCCTGCTCGACGCCCTTGGCGCCGATGTCACCGGGCAACTGCGCGATCAGGGCCTGCACGACGCCGTCCTTGAGCTGCTTGACCTGCGCCGGCCCCGCGTCGAACCCCACCATCTTGACCTTGCCCAGCTTGCCCGCCTGCCGCAGGGCCGAGCCCGCGCCGGTGGCCGAGTTGAGGTTCGCCGCGAACACGCCGGCCAGGTCGGGATCCTTCGCCAGTGCCGCGTTGACGATCCTGGACGCCTCGCCGACGTCGTTGTGCGAGTACTGCACACCGAGATAGGTGATGTCCGGATGGTTCGCCTCGATCTCCTGCTCGAAGCCCTTGATGCGCGCGTCCACGGTGCTGACGCCGGGGTCGGTGGAGATGACCAGCACCTTGCCCTTGCCGCCGATCTGCTCCGACAACGCCTGGGCCGCCGCCGCGCCGCCCTTGACGTTGTCGGTGCTGATCCTGGACAGACCGATGCTCTCGTCCTCGACCACCGTGTCCACCAAAATGATCTTGATGCCCTGCTGCTTGGCCTGGGTCAGCGGCGCGATCATCGCCTTGACGTCGGTCGGCGCGATCAGCATGGCGTCCGGCGCGCTCGCGGTCACGGAGTTGACGATCGGCGTCTGGAGCGTCGGGTCGAACTTCTGCGGCCCCTGCACGTCGAGCGCCACGCCCAGCTCCTGGGCCTTGGCCTTCGCGCCGCAGGCCATCGTCTCGTAGAACTCCTCCCCGGCCAGGCCCTGCACGAGCGTGACCCGGGTCTGGTCGACGCCGCCCGCGTCATCCCCCTGCCCGCCACAGGCGCCGATCATCATCATCGCCGCGAAGATTGCCGTGATCTTGCGCATGGTGGTGCCTCCTCCTAATGGTCGCGGGCCCTGCGCCTCCACTGGTCGACGTAGACGGCGGCGACGAGCACCGCGCCCACCACCACCTGCTGCCAGAACGGCCGCACACCGAGGATCTGGAAGCCGTTCTGCAGCACGACGGGGATGAAGACGCCGATGACCGTGCCGGCCACCGTACCGACGCCGCCGAACAGGGACGTCCCGCCGATCACCACGGCCGCGATGGCCTGGAGGTTGTCGGTGGAGTGCGCGGACACGCCGGTGATGCCGTACTTGGCCAGCGACAGGCAGCCGGCCAGGCCCGCCAGCAGCCCTGCGAGGCCGTACACCTTGACCAGGTGCGCGCGCACGGCGACGCCGCCACGCCGCGCGGCCTCGGCGTTGGAGCCGATCGCGTACGTGTGGCGGCCGAACCGGGTGCGGGCGAGCATGAGGGCCAGGGCCGCGGTGATGGCGGCGCAGATCCACACGATCACCGGCACGCCCAGCCAGCGGGCCAGGCCGAGCCCGAGGTTGAGCTCGGTGGGGGCGCGCAGGTCGACGCCGCCGGTGAGCAGCAGCGCGCCGCCGAGCGACATGCCGAGGGTGCCGAGCGTCACGATGAGCGCCGGGATGCGCCCCATGGCGATCAGCACGCCGTTCAACACCCCCCAGGCCAGCCCGGCCACGAGGGCGGCCAGGGCGCCGAGCGCGAGCGACCCGGTGGCCTCCATGACCTTGGCCGCGGACACGGCCGAGAACACGAGCACCCCGCCCACCGACAGGTCGATGCCCGCCGTGATGATCACGTACGTCATCCCGGTGGCGAGCAGCAGCAGGATGGCCGCGTCGCTGACCAGGTTGAGCAGGTTGAACGAGGTGGGGAACGTGCGCGGCGCGAGCACCGAGAACGCCACCACCAGCCCTGCCAGCACCAGGCCGATCCACACGACCTGCGGGGCTCCGAGCCGGAGGTGCTTCATCGGCCGTCTTCCTGTTCGTCCAGACCCGCGACGCCCCGCCCAGGCCCGCCTCCCGCTTCGTCCACACCCGCGA
>NZ_SMKP01000313.1:0-6997 GCF_004349015.1 Nonomuraea diastatica | reverse complement strand
CGACTGGTCGGCGATGTCGACCGCTTTGCCGCTGTGCCGCGAGACGATCTGGTAGTACGCCACCGGGTCGATCACGGCCGCATTCGCCGACGGTCCCGTGACCAGTGCGGCGGCGCAGCTCGCGATCGAAGTGAGGCGCGTCGTGGGTTATCCCTTCAAACCCGAACTGACAACGCCGCGGATGAAGTAACGCTGGGCGAACAGGAAGATCACTAGAACGGGCACCACGTAAAGGGCGGCGGCCGCCGCCTGCACCGTGGAGTCGGGGTTGCCATGCGGGTCGAGGTAGAAGGCGGAGATGGCGACGGACAATGTGGTTTGGTCGGGGTCGAGGAACAGGGCCGGTCCGAGGTAGTCGCCCCAGATCCAGGTGAACGAGAGCAGGAAGGAGGTCAACAGCACCGGCCGGGACAGCGGCAGAAAGATCTGCAGGAAGATGCGGCCGTACCCGCAACCGTCGATGATGGCCGCGTCTTCCAGTTCGGCTGGGATGCCGGCAAAGAACTGGCGGAACAGGAACACCAGGAAGGGTGAGGCGGCCAGGCCCCACAGCACCCATGGCCAGTACGTGTTGATCAGCCCGACTCGGGCGAACAGCACGTACGTCGGGATCAGAGTCAGAATCTGCGGCAGCATCATGGTGGACAGCAACAGCACGAACAGCGGGCGTTTGCCGCGCCCGCGCAGGCGGGCGAAACCGAAGCCGACCGCCGCGCTGGAGAAAGTCACCAGGATCGCGTACAGGAACGAGAGGAACATCGAGTTCCCCAGGTACGCCGCGAAGTTGATTTCGGTGAGAGCCTGCGTGAAGTTGTCCCACCGCGGCGCCTCGGGCAGGAGCTTGGCTGGGATCGACACCCACTCCGCCTTGGTCTTCAAGGCGGCCAGCACAAGCCAGGCGAACGGCCCGGCGAACAGTATCGCGAGCGTCATCAGCAGCAGATAGGCGCCGGCCGTCTTGGCGGGCCGCCGAGGGCGCCGGGCCCGCCGCCGCGTGCTGACTGTGGGCGCTGGGGTGGGGATCTTCGTGATGGTCATCGGTCGGCCTCTCTGTCGACCGTGTAGTGGACCCATAGCCGGCTTGACCGCTGCACGAAGAGCGTGATGGCCAGGATGACCAGGAAGAACACAAAGAGCATCGCGGAGCCATAGCCATACCGGCTATTGACGAAGAACTCCTGATAGACCTGCACCATGTACAGGTGTGTGCTTTCTGGCACCTCGGACACTCTGCCGACCTGGGCCGTCTGGGCCAGCAGCATCGGCTGGATGATGATCTGCAGGGAGGCGATGATGCCGGTCACCACTTGGAAGAAGATGACCGGCGAGATGATCGGCACGGTGACGTGGCGGAACACGTGCCAGCGGTTGGCGCCGTCGACGAGCGCCGCCTCTTCCAGTTCGGCCGGTACGCCCTGCAGGGCGGCAAGCATGATCACCATCCCTCCGCCGAGTCCCCACAGAGTGAGGATGATCAGCGCGTAGAACGCGTTCGGGTCGACCAGCCAGGCGATCGGGCCGATGCTGATCTTCTCGAGGATGGCGTTGAGAATGCCGGCGTCTCGGTTGAAGATGAGCTTCCACATGATCGCCATGGCGACCACCGGGACGACCGACGGCAGGAAGAAGATCGTCCGGAACAGGCCGACGGCCTTCAGCCGCCGGTTGAGCAGCACCGCCAGACCGAGCCCGCCGGCCACCATGAGCGGCACCGCGATCGCGGTGTACGCGAGCGTGCGGACCAGACTGGCGATGGCCTCCGCGTCACCCATGAGCTCGGCATAGTTGCGCAAGCCCACCCAGCGCCAACGTTCGCTGACGCCGTTGAAGTTGGTCAGGCTGATCGCGAGCGCGTAGCCGAGCGGTAGCGCGGTGAGCAGCGCGAAACCAAGTATCCAGGGCGAGACGAACAGGTAGAACGTCCCGCTGGAATGCCGCTTCCAGCGGGGCCGCCCACGCCTCGCCCTTTCCGTTGCCATAGCGACCACTAGCCGATCTGGTCCTTGCCTTGCTTCAGCAGCTTGTTGACCTCATCGGTGATCGCCTTGCCGGCCTGCTCGACGATGATCTCCTTCTTGATGGCCCGCTGAAGCTGCTTGTCGAGCACGGTGTTCCAGCCGTCGGATGCGACCATGTAGGGAGAGTCGGGCAACTGGCCGGCGTACTGAAGTTCGGCCTGCTGAGTCTGGTACGCCTGCTTCTGGTACGGCAGCTCCTGCGGCAACATCGACAGCTGCGCTTTCAAGGCCGGTATGCCCCAGCCGCTCTTCGCCCGTTCCTCGGATGGCGGGCCGGCCATGAAGTACTCCATGAGTTTCCACGCCTCGTCCTTGTGCTTGGCCTTCGCAGGGATGGCCGCACCCCAGCCCACGTAGGTGGGACTGATGCGCTTGTCGCCCATCACCGGCGCGGGAGCCATCGCGACGTTGTTCTTAATCTCGTCGGACTCTTCGACGAAGTTGCCGCCGAACCAGTAGCCGTCCTGGGTGATCGCCATCCGCTTGGCGAGGAAGAGCGACAGGTCGGCACCGTCCGGCGCCGGGTCAAGCGAGGTGGGCCCCACGCCGGCCTGGGCGAAGTCGACATACCACTTCAGCGCTCGCAACGCCTCCGGCGTGGTCATGTCGGTCTCGGTCAGGTCCGCGCTGTACACCTGGCCACCCTGCTGCAGGATCATCATCATGATCGGCGCCGACAGGCCCCAGGCCCACTCCACCCCGAGGCCGTAGACCTTAGTCTTGCCGCCGCTCTTCTTGGTCAGCTTCTTCCCGATCTCCAACAGTTCGTCGCACGAGATCGGCTCAGTCGTACTCAGCGGCTGGATCTTTGCTTCCTCGAAAAGTGCTCGGTTATACCAGAGCGTGGCGTCCTGGCTCCAGTCCTTGACGATTCCGTAGTACGGGCCCTGGCCGCTCCGCGTGCCGTCCCATCGGAAGCTGTCGTTGACCGACAGCAGGTGCTCCGGCTTTAACACGCTGCTCTTCGCCATGTACGGGTCCAGCGCGGTGTACAGTTCCTGGGCGTTGGCGCTCGAGCTGCCGACCGCCACCGCACGCACGAAGTCCGGTGGCTCGTTCGAGGCGAGCATCGCGTTGAGCCGCGTGCTGTCGTACTCAACAAAGTTGATCTTAATTCCGGGGTTCTTGGACTCGAAGTCGGCGATGTGCGCCTTCGTCAGCTCGTCGGTTTTGTACATGACGGTGAGCGTCACGGTCTTGCTGTCGACGGACGGGCCGCCCGAGCTGGCGCTGCACGCTCCGAGCAATGGTGTCGCCGCCGCGGCGCCGGCAAGTAGGGCCGAGCTGCTCAGGAGGCGGCGTCGGCTGATACGTCCGTCAAACATGGGCTTCCCTCCGCCAACCAGTGGGAATTCGCTATGAGCGTTCACAGTGCTCGCTCCAGTTGTGATGGAGAACGGTCGCGGCGGCGCGTAACGCAAACGCCACCAAGATCTTTTTCATGGGACCCTCCTAAGGAGGTCGTGCTCAGGGGCGGAGGACGGGCATGACAGACTGACCCGTTGGCGCTAGCGTTCTGCGCCGCGAGCGGGTGATCGGTCCGCTCGAGCAGCCCTGGTGTCGCTGTGCCGGGGGCCGGTGTCGACGGTCACGGTCGAGCGGAGGCCATGGCACTACGTGGGCTGCGATGCGGCGCGACCGGGATCGGCTGGGAAGCCGCAGGTTTGGGTGAGGGTGAGGGTGAGGCCACGTGTCCTCCTCGCAGGTTTGATGAGGTTTGTGAACGTTCCCAGCGACTTATCCATTGCCGACGTGAGCATCCACGCGCAACTGGAATGCGAGGCTCCTTGGCGGGCCCGACGCTAACGCACGTACGCTCACAGTCGTTATATCGTTTTAATTGCAGATATCGCGACGTCGGCCCTGCCGCGAGGGGCCAGCCTTCGATGGCTATACGCGTCGTGGGCTTCCTTTCGGAGGGGAGAGATCCGGGCTGACCGGCGTGCCGTACCGGGGCCTCAGGGAGAACACCGCGGCGGCCATGGTGAAAGGCTGTCGGGGAGTTCGGCAGGCGCAGACTGGGCCAGGCAGCGTGGCTGGCAATGCAGGGGGCGGTTCCGCCGATTGCGGGCAAGGCAGACAGCTCGGTTGTGCCCGTGCCTCGGGAGCGGCGTGTCCGCATGAGCCGCTCTCTTGTCGCCCTGCGCCGGCCGTACCGACGGTCGCAGTCAGGTGGATGCAGTGTCGCCGCATGCCCCGCGGCGGGCGTGGCGGTGATCTCGTGCGAAGCCGCAGACGGGCTGGCAGCGCGGCCACATGTCCTCCTCACAGGCTGAATGAGGTTCTGTGAACGTGCACAGTAACGCACGGGCGGACGTATCGAAAGGCCCACTCTTGGATTCGTAGTAAGCGCGCCGGAGGTGCCAGCAGCCTTCCCAGGAAGCCTGGCGCCCCTGCTATCGCCGGTCGGATCGGCCACGCCGTCTGTCGGCAACGTCGGCTCTTGACATCGCCGCTGTCTGTTTGCACAATGCGGAATACGTTTTCCGGAACTGTTGACCGGTCCGATGCGGCACCTGCAGAGACGTTGTCCGCCGCCTCTGCGGGCGAGCCATCTAACGCCTTTTCGCTCATGCCCAACGCGGTTGAGAGCACGCTCCGCCCCAGGCGGCGAAGGATTTCCCGGAATCCCTGGCCACACGGCTACTGCAGCAACGCGCACGTCCGGGTGATTCGCCGCGCAGCCGTTTGACCATCGAAAGGCGGTCGCAACCCATGGTGAATACGCACTTAGGCATTCAACGACTTACCCGATCAGGGATCATACTCTCGCTGCTGGCCTCGGCGCTCATCTTCAACGCCACGGCCGCGCAACCCGCCCAAGCAGCTGATATTCCGCCGAACCCGCTGGAGAAACCTGGTTGGATTCTCGATCGGAACGACGAGTTCAACGGCAGCCTCGACACGAGCCTGTGGATCACCAACTACTTCGAGTCGCGGACGACCGAGGAAAGATCCAGGGCGCGGTACGGATTCCGCGACAACGCCCTCGTCCTGCGCATCGACGACGACCAGCCGGCCTATTACGCCGACGGCAACCCGATGAAGGTCTCCAGCATCCAGACCGGGCAGAGGACCGGTCTGCACAAGACCTCTCCTTTCCATCACTCGATCCCCACCATCATGAAGTACACGCCCCGGTACGGGTACTTCGAAATCCGCGCGAAAAGCTCGGCGAGAAGCGGGATCCACACCGCGTTTTGGACGGCAGGAAGGCAGGACACGTCGACCCAGACCGGGGAGATCGACGTCATGGAGCACCCGGGCCGGATGGGGCGCAGCTTTCTCTACAGCCTGCACAAGTGGTCCGACCCCAGCTTAGTGGAATCCAGCAACACGATCTCCGTTGGATTCGACATGACGACCGAGATGCACATCTATGGTCTCGAGTGGACACCGACGCAACTCAAGCTGTATGTGGACAATGTCCTGACGAGAACCATCAACGCGTCTCCCGCCTACGGCGCGGTGTTCTTGCTGGGCATCTACGAGAACGCGGGCTGGACCGGAAACGTCGATCCCGCGGACCCCAGGCCGAGAGAATTCGTCGTCGATTATTTCCGTGCCTACCGCAAAGCGGCGGACGCGCCGATCATGAGCGGCGCCACCTACAAGATCCGGAACGTGGCGACGGGCAGATACCTGGACTCCGAGGCGAACGGCGCGCTGATCGTCGCGGCCCCGAGTTCCTACGATGTAGGTTCCGCAACTCGGTGTCGGATGGCAGCGTCTGAACCTGCGCTTGGTGGCGAATCCGCGTGATCTGTCAGGCCTGACCGTCCGCACGGGCGTGTCGGATCCTCTCGTCATACGATCTGGTCGGGACGTTGAGTTGAGGACGCCTACCTTCAGCCTTCCGGTCCGATTAGCCTCGGGCTTTCGCGGTGAGTTTCGCGAGGCTTGAGCAACTACATGAGAAAAGTGCTTCTGAGCTGGGAGGATGGGGCTTGTCTAGAGTCCTGTCCGCGCCAGATCGAGAAGCACTTGCCACGTGAAGACTATCGCCTCCCACCGCACCATCACCATCACCATCACCATCACCATCACCATCACCATCACCATCACCATCACCGCCTCCGCCGACGGCACCGGGCTGCTGTCCCATGCCGGGAGCCTGCTGCTGCTCAAGACCCTGCACCTCACCGGCCTGGACCGGGCGCTTTCGGCGCAGCTGGAGCGCTGGCGACCGGCCCGCGCGGTGCACGACCCCGGCAAGATCGTGGCTGATCTGGCCGTCGCCCTCGCCCTCGGCGGCGACTGTCTGGCCGACATCGCCCTGCTGCGCGCCCAGCCCGATCTGTTCGGCCCGGTGGCCTCCGACCCGACCGTCTCCCGCCTGATCAACCACCTCGCCTGCGACGAGGCCAAGGCGCTCAAGGCCCTGCGCGCGGCGCGGCCCCTGGCCCGCCAGCGTGCCTGGGACCTGGCCCGACCCGCAGCACCGGGCAGCGATGGCGAGCTGATCCCGCTCGACCTCGACGCCACCATCGTCATCGCCCACTCCGACAAACAGCACGCCGCGCCGACCTGGAAACACACCTTCGGCTTCCACCCGATGACCGTCTTCGCCGACCACGGCGCCGGCGGCTCCGGCGGCTCCGGCCATCGTGCTCAGGCCGGGCAACGCCGGATCCAACACCGCCGCCGACCACATCGAAGCCACCCGGCTGGCCCTGGCCCAGCTGCCCCAGCACCGCAGGCGGCAGGTGCTGATCCGCACCGACTCCGGCGGCGGCACGCACGAGTTCCTACCTGGCTCACCAAGCCCGGCCGCCGGCTGTCGTACTCGATCGGGTTCACCCTCACCGAGCAGATTCGGCAGGCCGTGCTGCGCCTGCCCAAGAGCGCCTGGACGCCCGCCTACAACGCTGACCGGCAGGTCCGGCCCGGCGCCTGGGTCGCCGAGCTGACCGGCCTGCTGGACCTGACCGGCCGGCCCAAGGGCATGCGCGTCATCGCCCGCAAGGAGCGGCCGCACC
>NZ_SMKP01000031.1:0-68910 GCF_004349015.1 Nonomuraea diastatica | reverse complement strand
CGCCCGCCTTCTGCGGCGCCCCACCGCCACCGCCCGACTCCGGCACCGCACCGGCGCGGCTCACCCCCGGCACTGCGCCGGCGGCATGGACCTCCGGCACGACTCGTGCAGGGCCCGCGCCGGCCGCTTCCGGTGTGGCCAGTGCGCCACCCGCCCCGGCTACCGCCAGAGCTGTCGTCATCCGCCACACCCGCTGACCCATGCCCACCGCGTCGCTCCTGCAGAGTAGTGCCGACAGCGCAGGTCAGCAGTCTGTCAGCGCCCTGCGGGCCGGTGGACGGCTTCGCAGAAGGCCGTCGGGGAAATCTCCGGCAGCGTCAGCGGATCGTCCTGAAAGCGGCGCGTATGCCCGCCACCAGGGAGTCCGGCGCCGCCATGGCAACCATATGGCTGGGGCTGTGTGCCTCTCCCCAGTAGACGATGTCGTTGCCGCGCTCGGCGATCCGCCGCATCACCGCCGGCCCGCCGTGTGTCACCCCGGTCGGCACGGCGCGCTGGTCGATGGGCAGCCCCGCGGCCCCTTCGTAGTAGGTCCACGACGACGAGCCGCCGGTGCCGGTCAGCCAGTAGAGGCTCGCGTTGGCCAGCACCAGGTCGCGGTCGATGGCCTCGGCCCCCGCCCCCCACCCGTCGAACTCCTTGAACCTCTCCACGAGGTAGGCGAGCTGCGCCACCGGCGAGTCGGTGAAGCCGTACGCGAGCGTCTGCGGCCTGTTCGCGAGGTAGGGGGCGTACCCGCTGCCCCCGGTCATCCAGGCGGCCATGTCCGCCAGCTCGGCCCGCTCGGCCTCGCTGAACCCCTCCAGCTGCGCCGGGTCGCCCGTGTGGACGCCGAGCCCGGCCGTGATGACGGAGCCGATCACGTGCTCGCTGTCGAGTGCGGCCAGTTGTGGTGTCACCATCGCCCCGGCGTCGTTGCCGTGCGCGCCGTACCGCTCGTAGCCGAGCCGGCGCATCAGCTCGGCCCACGTACGCGCCACCCGCTCGATGCTCCACGGCCGCTCGTCGGCGGGCTCGGGGAACGGAGAGAAGGCGAATCCGGGCAGCGAGGGCGCCACGACGTGGAAGGCCATGGCCGGGTCGAGCCCGTGCCGGCGCGGGTCGGTGAGGGGTCCGATGACGTTCAGGAACTCGGCGACGGAGTTCGGCCAGCTGTGCGTCATGATCAGCGGTATGGCGTCGGGCTCCGGGGAGCGGGCGTGCACGAAGTGGATCGTCTGCCCGTCGATGCCGGTGGTGAACTGCGGGAAGACGTTGAGCCTGGCCTCCCACACCCTCCAGTCGAAGCCGTCGGCCCAGTGTCCGGCGAGCTCGCGCAGGTATGGTGCGGGCACGCCCCGGCTCCACCCGCCGGGCAGCGCTCTCGCCCATCTGGTACGCCGCAGCCGGTCGCGCAGGTCGTCGAGGTCGTTCTGCGGAATGTCCAGGTGAAAGCGCTCGATGATGTTCATGCCCGGCACTCTAGGAACCCTTGCGGCAAGAATGTTTCCGCATTGACGCCCGATCCACCGCTCGGACGGTAGCGCGGGGCGCCGGGGCGCCGCCCGGACGGGGGCGTGGGCGAAGGAGCCGCTTGGTCACTGCGCGGCCGGCTCGACGACGTGCGCAAGCGCGTCGCCAGCCGGACGCCGGTCACCGGCACGGGCGCCCGCATGCGGAAAGCCCCGCACGGGTCATCCGTGCGGGGCTTTCCGGTCAGGCCAGGGATCGAGCCGCAGCCTCACTCGGGAGGACGTCAGCTCTGGCCGCCGGCGAGCTTCTCGCGCAGGGCCGCGAGCGCCTCGTCAGAGGCGAGCGCGCCACTGGCGGGAGCCGACGACGACGAGCCGCCGCTCGACTGAGCCTGCGATTCGCCGCTGTAGGACGAGGGAGCGGCCTCGCCGGCCTCCGCCTCGGCCTTGCGGGCCTCCTCGATCTGCTTCCTGTGGGCCTCGAAGCGCTGCTGGGCCTCGGCGTACTGCCGCTCCCACTCCTCACGCTGCTTGTCGAAGCCCTCGAGCCACTCGCCGGTCTCCGGGTCGAAGCCCTCGGGGTAGATGTAGTTGCCCTGGTCGTCGTAGGTGGCCGCCATGCCGTAGAGGGTCGGGTCGAACTCGACCTCGGTGCCGACACCCTCGTTGGCCTGCTTCAGCGACAGGCTGATGCGACGGCGGTCGAGGTCGATGTCGATGATCTTGACGAAGATCTCGTCGCCGACCTGGACGACCTGCTCCGGGATCTCCACGTGGCGCTCGGCCAGCTCGGAGATGTGGACCAGGCCCTCGATGCCCTCCTCGACCCGGACGAACGCGCCGAACGGCACCAGCTTGGTGACGCGGCCCGGCACGACCTGGCCGATCTGGTGGGTGCGGGCGAACTGCTGCCACGGGTCTTCCTGCGTGGCCTTGAGCGACAGGGAGACGCGCTCGCGCTCCATGTCGACGTCGAGGACCTCGACCGTGACCTCCTGGCCCACCTCGACGACCTCGGACGGGTGGTCGATGTGCTTCCAGGACAGCTCGGACACGTGGACCAGGCCGTCGACGCCGCCGAGATCGACGAAGGCGCCGAAGTTGACGATCGAGGAGACGACGCCCTTGCGGACCTGGCCCTTCTGGAGGGTGTTGAGGAACGTCTGGCGAACCTCGGACTGCGTCTGCTCAAGCCAGGCGCGGCGCGACAGGACCACGTTGTTGCGGTTCTTGTCGAGCTCGATGATCTTGGCTTCGAGCTCGCGGCCGACGTACGGCTGCAGGTCGCGGACACGCCGCATCTCGACCAGGGACGCCGGGAGGAAGCCACGGAGGCCGATGTCGAGGATGAGACCACCCTTGACGACCTCGATGACGGTGCCGGTGACGATGCCGTCCTCGTCCTTGATCTTCTCGATCGTGCCCCAGGCGCGCTCGTACTGAGCACGCTTCTTGGACAGGATCAGGCGGCCCTCTTTGTCCTCCTTCTGGAGAACCAGGGCCTCGACGTGTTCACCGACCTCCACGACGTCAGCAGGGTCGACATCGTGCTTGATCGAAAGCTCGCGCGAGGGAATGACACCCTCGGTCTTGTAGCCGATATCGAGAAGGACCTCGTCTCGATCGACCTTGACGACGGTGCCCTCGACAATGTCGCCGTCGTTGAAGTACTTGATGGTCTCGTCGATCGCTGCGAGGAAGGCTTCCTCGGACCCGATGTCGTTGACCGCTACCTGCGGGGTGCTCGAGGTGGCCTCAGTGCTGGACGTCATGTGTGGAATTGCTCCGAACGCGGACAGGATGTCGATGTGGCGGATGCGCGGCAGGCCCTCTTCCGCATCAAGCCGAGGAATGACGACATCGACGTGACCGAGCGCGAGCCCGCTCCGTCTGAGGCGCGCGCGAGCCCACAGCGCAGCGATCAGCATATGAGACCTTGGCCACGGGGTCAATCCAGGGAGGCGTCAGTACACGATGACCTGGAGCCCTCGCTTGGCCACAATATTACCGCGTAGTTTCTTCGGTATGGAGATCCGGTCGGGGTCGCCGTCGGAGACATAGCGCTCACCAGGGTGCTTACGCAGCCAGTCGAGCCAGTGTTGCGAGCACCACTTGCGGCACTCGCCCTTCTTGGCGTTGCTCTGGATGCGCTGAATCGCTCCCCGGTCGAATTTTTTCGCGTAGGGCGAAAGTGACGGCTCGGCTCCGGCGAGGAACACGCCTGCGAAATCATAACGCGTGCCGTCCCACGCTCCGACCCGAGCGGACTTCTTCCCGCGGGGCAGCGAGCCGTACGGCAGCGCCATGGTCCTGGAGGCCGGCACGCCGAGCTTCTTGAGCAGGCGTTCGAGCCTGACGATCTGCTCGCGCACCTTCCTCCGCTTGATCGCCCGCAGGTCGGGGTGGCTCCAGGTGTGGTTGGCGACCTCGTAGCCATGGTCGACCAGCCACCGCACCGCCGCCGTCTGCGACGGCCTGTCGCGCAGCCCGAACGGCTCCTTGTTGATCCAGAACGTGGCGACCGGCCGGAAGGACGGGTGTTTCCTGGCCACCTCCTGGATCACGGCCACGGCCGTGCCCGCCGCCGGGTTGCCCGCCGCGTCGAGGGCGAAGTGGCTGGGGTGGCCGTCGTCGAACGTGAGCACCACCGGGAACCTCCCCGCGGGGACCCGGATGTCGCCGGTGGCGAACTCCCTGGCGGTGATCGGCACGTAGCCCTCCTTCGCCAGCCGCTCCAGCTCCTTCCTGAGCTGGTCGGGGGTCCTGTCGATGGCCGCCGCCCGATCGGCGACGATCCGGTGGTACATCAGGACCGGCACCAGGCCCGCCTCGTTGGCGCCCACCTGGCGGGCGAACCCGGGCGTGGACACGACGCCGGGCGGCTGGCCCACCGGCGACGGGCTGGGCGGCGGGGGGCTGTCGCCGACCTCGGCCGCGTCGTCGGGCCGCGCGTGCGGCCGCGGCTCGTCCGGTAACAGGCTGAGCCCGACGATGGCCACCAATATCACCACCACGTTCGCAACGCCGATGATCCGCGTGAGGGACGCTGGTAACCGCACAGAACTCCCGGGCCGCTCGGGTGAGAAACACGATCAGGCTAGTGCAGATCTCCCACCGCGGGCGGGCCCGCGGCGTCAGTGGCCGGCGTCCTCCCAGGTGCGCCCGACGCCCACGGAGACCGCCAGCGGCACGCGCAGGTGGTAGGCGGCGTTCATCTGGTCGCAGACGAGCTGCGTGAGGGGCTCCAGCTCGCCGGGCGCCACCTCGAACACCAGCTCGTCGTGGACCTGCAGCAACATCCGGGAGGCCAGCCCCTCCTCGCCGAGCGCCTGGCGCACGTGCAGCATGGCGACCTTGATGATGTCGGCCGCCGAGCCCTGGATGGGGGCGTTGAGCGCCATGCGCTCGGCCATCTCGCGGCGCTGGCGGTTGTCGCTGGTGAGGTCGGGGAGGTAGCGGCGGCGGCCCATGATGGTCTCGGTGTAGCCGTCGGCGCGGGCCTGCTGGACGATGGCCTGCAGGAAGTCGCGCACGCCGCCGAACTCGGTGAAGTATTCCTCCTTCAGCGCCCGCGCCTCGGCCACCGGGATGTTGAGCTGCTGGGCGAGCCCGAAGTCGGACAGGCCGTAGGCCAGGCCGTAGTTCATCGCCTTGATGCGGGCGCGCAGCTCGCCGTCGATCTGCTCGGGCGGCAGGTCGAAGACCCGGGCGGCGGTGGCCTGGTGGAAGTCGTGGCCCGACTCGAACGCCTCGATCAGCGACTCGTCGCCCGACAGGTGGGCCATGATGCGCAGCTCGATCTGGCTGTAGTCGGCCGTCAGCAGCGTCTCGTAGCCCTCGCCGACCACGAAGCCCTGACGGATGCGGCGGCCCTCGGCGGTGCGGATCGGGATGTTCTGCAGGTTGGGCTTCTCCGACGACAACCGCCCCGTGGCGGCCATGATCTGGTTGAACGTGGTGTGGATGCGCCCGTCGTCGGCGATCTCCTTGATCAGGCCCTCGACGGTGATGCGGAGCTTGGCCTGGTCGCGGTGGCGCAGCATGATCGTCGGCAGCTCGTGCTCGGTCTGGGTGGCCAGCCAGGCGAGCTGGTCGGCGTCGGTGCTCCAGCCGGTCTTGATCTTCTTCGTCTTGGGCAGGTTGAGCCGGACGAAGAGGATCTCCTGCAGCTGCTTGGGCGAGCCGAGGTTGAACTGCTCGCCGACCGAGCGGTGCGCCTCCTCCACGGCGTGCTTGACGGCGGCGCCGAACTCGGCCTCCAGGCCCGCGAAGTATTCGCTGTCGACGGCGATGCCGGCGCGCTCCATCTCGGCCAGCACCGCCAGCAGCGGCAGCTCCACGTCGGTCATGAGCTGGGTGCCGCCCCTCCCGGCCAGGAAACTCTCCAAGGAGTCGGCCAGCTCGCGCACGGCGTGGGCACGCAGCGCGAGGTCCTTGGCAGGCGCGTCCTCGTCGTCGCCGAACAGCGCGGCCTGCCCGTCGGACTCCTCCTCCGCGCGCAGGTCGCGGTTGAGGTAGCGCCTGGCCAGGTCTTCCAGGGCGAACGTGCGCTGCCCCGGCATGGCGAGGTAGGCGGCCAGCGCGGTGTCGCAGCTCAGGCCGCGCAGCTCCATGCCCTGCGCCCAGAGGGCCAGGATGGGGCCCTTGGCGTCGTGGACGGCCTTGGGGCGGGCGTCGTCGCCCAGCCAGGCGCGCAGAGCCGTCTCGTCGGCCTCGGTGAGCTTGACGGGGTCGATGTGGGCGGCCGTGCCGTCGGGCGAGGCGATGGCGATGCCCTCGACGCGCCCGCTGCCGCTGCCGTAGGAGCCCTTGAAGGCCAGGCCCGCGCGGCCGGCGGGCAGCGCCGACAGCCAGCCCGCGACGCGGTCGGGGCCGAGCAGCACGGTCTCGACCTCGAAGCCCTGCTCGGGCTCCTGCTCGCCGGTGCCGAGCACCTTGAACACCCGCTCGCGCAGCTCGCCGCGGATCTGCAGGGTGTCGAACAGCTTGTTGATCTCCTCGCGCTCCCACGTGCCCTGGCTGAGCGCGCCGGGCTCGATTTCGAGCGGGACGTCGCGCAGCAGCTCGGTGAGCCGGCGGTTCATCAGCACCTGGGCGACGTGCTCGCGCAGCTTGTCGCCGACCTTGCCCTTGACCTCGTCGACCCGGTCGACCAGCGCGGTCAGCGAGCCGAACTCGCGCACCCACTTGGCGGCGGTCTTCTCCCCCACGCTCGGAATGCTCAGCAGGTTGTCGCTGGGGTCGCCGCGCAGCGCCGCGAAGTCGGGGTATTGCGCGGGCGTCAGGCCGTATTTCTCCTGGACCGCCTCGGGCGTGAACCTGGTCATGTCGCTGATGCCCCGCCGGGTCATCAGCACGGTGACGTTCTCGTCGACCAGCTGGAGCGCGTCGCGGTCGCCGGTGACGATCAGAACGTTCATCCCCTCCGCCGAGGCGCGGGTGGCCAGCGTGGCGATGAGGTCGTCGGCCTCGAAGCCCGCCTTGGACAGCCGCGGGATGCGCAGCGTGTCGAGCAGCTCGAAGATCAGCTGCATCTGCCCGCGAAAGTCTTCCGGCGTCTCGCTCCTGTTGGCCTTGTAGTCGGAGTATTCCTCATGGCGGAACGTCGGCTCCGACCTGTCGAAGGCCACCGCCACGTGGGTCGGCTGCTCGTCGCGCAGGATGTTGGTCAACATCGAGGTGAACCCGTAGACCGCCTCGGTGTGCTGACCGTCGGTGGTCATCAGGTTGGCGTCCTTGAGCGCGTAGAACGCGCGATAGGCCAGGGAATGCCCGTCAAGCAGCAACAGGCACGGGCGGCTGGGGGTCACTTCACTCTTCGGCACACCCGCAGCCTAGTCTGCGTCTGCGACAGAAAACCTGAGCCCGGAAGAGTGGAGGCGTCCCTTTGACACAGACCAACCCCATGGACGTAGCGATGGTCGGCGAGATGCACGCGGGCACGCTTCCCGAGCGGATGGGCATCGAGTTCCTCGAGGCCACACCGGAGCGGGTGACGGGCCGGATGCCGGTCGAGGGCAACACGCAGCCGTACGGACTGCTGCACGGCGGGGCGTCTGTGGTGCTGGCCGAGACCCTGGGCTCGGTGGCGGCGGCCGTCCACGCGGGGCCCGACCGCGTCGCCGTGGGCATCGAGATCAGCGCCACCCACCACCGCTCCGCGACCTCCGGCCATGTGACCGGCGTCGCGACCAGGTTGCACGCCGGCCGGACGCTGGCGACGTACGACATCGTGATCAGTGACGAGCAGGGGCGTCGCGTGTGCACCTCTCGCCTCACTTGCATGCTGCGCGACCGCTGACACACCGGCCACTTCCGCGCAGCCTTTGCGCACGCCCCCCGCGGGTCGCTACGGTTGTCCGAACAGAGCCCCGCGGGGAGGCCCAGTAGAAAACGTGTACGGCCGGGGAAGCCTTACACGGCCCCAAAGGCCGCCCCGCGGGCTCGTCAACGTTCCCAGGCAATCGTTATTCGATCTTTTTCCCTCATGCCAGGCGTCTCCCCGGATTTAGCCCCTGACCTGCCTCGTTGATTCCTCACATCAGTGACACACGCACGTCACTAATTGGTGACGAACGATACTGAAACGGGCGCAGCCAGAATAAGCTCCCGCCATTGCATCCCAGTTGTGCCTGCGATGCGCGCGTGTCGAGATGGAGGGGCACGACCCCGCCTTGACCTATTTTCCGAGGGAGCACCATTGCGCAGAGCCGTGATCGCGTTCACGGCCTTCCTGGGTGGACTCATCTTCCTGCTCGCCGGCCCCGCCCACGCGGGGCCGGCCGACTGCCAGGGCTTGAGGGGAACACTCAATTTCCAAGGCCAGCCAGTGAACGGCGCCAGAATCTCCGTGACCACCGAGGACGGCAAACCCGTCGCGGAGGCCACCACCGACGCTCAGGGCAAGTGGGATGTCCAGGTCGAGGATCCGGGCAGGTACAAAGTCACCCTGGATCTCGGCAGTCTGCCGCAGAACGCCGAGGCGCGGGGCGGCACGAACGTCCGCACGCTGAGCGTCCATGAGGGCAACTGCTCCACCGCCCTCTTCCCCCTCCAGCCGAAGGGCGCCGCCCAGGACCAGGCGCAGCAGAGCGGCGACAACAGCGCGTTCTGGACCCGCGCCGCGCAGCTCACCTTCGAGGGGTTCAACCTCGGCCTGATCATCGCCCTGGCCGCGCTCGGCCTCTCGCTCATCTACGGCACGACCGGCCTGACCAACTTCGCCCACGGCGAGCTGGTCACCCTCGGCGCGATCCTCGCCTACGGGTTCAACGCGGGCATGGGCCTCGGCCTCATCCCCGCCGCCGCCATCGCCGTCGTCGTCGCCGGCCTGCTCGGCTACCTGCAGGACCGCTTCTTCTGGGGGCAACTGCGCAGGCGCGGCACCGGCATCATCGCCATGATGATCATCTCGATCGGCGTCGCGCTCTTCCTGCGCTATCTGTTCCTCATCGTCTTCGGCGGCCAGACCGAGGCCTACACCGAGTACAACGCCCAGCCCGGCGTGCAGGTGGGGCCGATCTCGGCCGCGCCGAAGAACTTCGTCGCCATGGGCATCGAGCTGGTCGTGCTGATCATCGTCGGCATCGCCCTGCTGCGCACCCGCACCGGCAAGGCGGCACGCGCGGTGGCCGACAACCCGGCGCTCGCGGCGTCGTCCGGCATCAACGTCGACCGGGTCGTCCGGATCATCTGGACCTCGGGCGGCGCCATCGCCGCGCTCGCGGGCATCATGCTCGGCCTCTCCCAGAACCTGAAATACACGATGGGACAGGAGATGCTCCTGCTCATCTTCGCCGGCGTGACGCTCGGCGGGCTCGGCACCGCGTTCGGCGCGCTGATCGGGTCACTGGTGGTCGGCCTGTTCATCCAGGTCTCGACGCTGTGGGTGCCGCCGGAGCTCAAGAGCGTCGGCGCGCTGGCCGTTCTCATCATCGTGCTCCTCGTCCGGCCGCAGGGCATCCTGGGCCGCCGCGAGCGGATCGGCTGATCGGGGGAGGATCAGAATGGACTGGATCACGATCTTCAGCACCACCATCAAGTCCGCGGTCGGCGTCGAGACGGTGCTGTACGGCATCGCCGCCATCGGTCTCAACATCCACTTCGGCTACACCGGCCTGCTCAACTTCGGCCAGGCCGCGTTCATGGGCGTGGCCGGCTACGGCCTGGCGGTCACCGTCGTCGTCCTGGGAATGCCGTTCTGGGTCGGCATCATCTTCGGCCTGATCGCGGCGGTGATCCTGGCGTTCCTGCTGGGCATACCGACGCTCCAGTTGCGCGCCGACTATCTGGCCATCGTCACCATCGCGGCGGCCGAGATCGTCCGGCTCGTCTTCCGCTCGGTGCAGTTCAAGGACGTCTTCGGCGGCTCCGACGGCCACCGCGGCTTCACCGAGGGCTTCTACGCGCTCAACCCCTATCCCACGGGAAACTACGGCTTCAACCTCGGCCCCATCCCGCTGTTCTTCAACCACCGCACGATGTGGGTGATCACCGTCGGCTGGGTGCTGATCGCCCTGGCCTGCCTCATGGTCCACCTGCTGATGAAGAGCCCCTGGGGCCGCGTGCTCAAGGCCATCCGCGAGGACGAGGACGCCGTGCGCAGCCTGGGCAAGAGCGTCTTCTCCTACAAGATGCAGGCGCTGGTGCTGGGCGGCGTCATCGGCAGCCTCGGCGGCTTCATCTATGGTCTGGGCTATGCCTCGGTGCAGCCTGACGTGTTCGGCACCGAGACGACGTTCTACATGTACACGATGGTCATCCTCGGCGGCGCGGCCCGCGTGCTCGGCCCGGTCATCGGCTCGATGCTCTTCTGGGTCCTGCTCGTGCTCATCTACGGCGTGCTCTCCGAGGCGGTCCGCGTGGGGTACATCACCTTCATGGACACCAACCAGGTCGGCGCTCTGCGCTGGATCCTGGTCGGCGCCGGCCTGATCCTGTTGCTTGTCTACCGGCCACAGGGCATCTTCGGTGACAAGAGGGAGATCGCAATCGATGCACGCTGAGACCATGAGCACCGACCGCAAGGCCGCCGCCCTGGCCGCCTTCAAGGACCTGGCGCGCGATCCAGGCGTGCCCAAGCCCGACCCCATCCTCGTGGTGGACCACGTCGTCCGCCGCTTCGGCGGCCTGACCGCCGTCGACGTCGGCCACGTGGAGATCCAGCGCGGCTCCATCACGGCGCTGATCGGCCCCAACGGCGCCGGCAAGACCACGTTCTTCAACCAGCTCACCGGGTTCGACACGGCCGACGCCGGCTCGTGGACGTTCAACGGGCGGTCCATGAACGGCGTACCCGCCCACAAGGTGGCCAGAAGCGGCATGGTCCGCACGTTCCAGCTCACCAAGGCGCTTTCGCGCCTGACGGTGTTGGAGAACATGCGCCTCGGCGCCCAGAAGCAGAAGGGCGAGAACTTCTGGCGGGCGCTCGTGCCGGGCGTGTGGCGGGCCCAGGAGGACGAGATCACCGAGCGGGCCGAGGAGTTGCTGGTCCGCTTCAAGCTCGACGCCAAGCGCGACGACTTCGCCGGATCGTTGTCCGGCGGCCAGCGCAAGCTGCTGGAGATGGCCCGCGCGCTCATGGTGAACCCCGAGCTGGTCATGCTCGACGAGCCCATGGCGGGCGTCAACCCGGCGCTGACCCAGTCACTGCTCGGCCACGTCAAGGACCTGCGCGAGCAGGGCATGACGGTGCTGTTCGTGGAGCACGACATGGACATGGTCCGCGACATCAGCGACTGGGTGATCGTCATGGCCCAGGGCGCGGTCATCGCCGAGGGCCCGCCCTCGACGATCATGTCCGACGAGCGTGTGATCGACGCCTACCTGGGCGCCCACCACGACGCGCCCCTGTCCGAGGGTGAGCTGGAGGCCCAGCTGCAGGAGGCTGAGGCGGCGCTGGAGGCCGAAATCGAAGAGGAGGCGCAGAAGTGAACGTCGGCCCAGAGTCGAAGGCGGCCGTCACCGACCGCAGCGCGCATCTGGAAGGCGCCAAGGACGCCGTGCTCCGGTGCGACGAGCTGATCGCCGGCTACCTGCCAGGCGTCAACATCCTCAACGGCTCCGACCTCTACGTCAAAGACGGCGAGCTGATCGGCATCATCGGCCCTAACGGCGCCGGGAAGTCGACGCTGCTCAAGGCCATGTTCGGGCTGGTCAACATCCGCAGCGGCACGGTGCTGCTCAAGGGTGAGAACATCACGAACATGAAGGCGCACACGCTGGTCGCCCGCGGGGTCGGCTACGTCCCGCAGACCAACAACGTCTTCCCCAGCCTCACCATCGAGGAGAACCTCGAGATGGGCGCCTTCCAGACGCCGGGGAAGTTCAAGGAGCGCTTCGCGTTCGTGTCCGAGCTGTTCCCCGCGCTCAGTGAGCGGCGTAAGCAGCGCGCCGGATCCCTGTCCGGTGGCGAGCGGCAGATGGTGGCGATGGCCAGGGCCCTGATGACCGAGCCCTCGGTGCTGCTGCTCGACGAGCCGTCCGCCGGTCTGTCGCCCAAGCTGCAGGACCTGGTCTTCATCCAGGCCCAGCAGATCAACAAGGCGGGCGTGACGGTCATCATGGTGGAGCAGAACGCCCGCCGATGCCTGCAGATCTGCCACCGCGGTTATGTCCTCGACCAGGGCCGCAACGCCTACACCGGCACCGGGCGGCAGCTCGCCGACGATCCCAAGGTCATCGAGCTCTACCTCGGCACGCTGGCCAGGGCATAGATCCGCGATCGTTCGCGAAAACGGCGAAGGGGCTCCCGCTAACCCCTTCGCCGTTCTTTAATGATCGGGTGAAACGTTCGGCGGTGGTCTCGCTCATGCTCCCCGTTCTGCTCGTCGGCTGCCAGGACGCAGCCTCGTCGGCGGGAAAGTACAGCACCGGGGGCGACCCCACCGACAGCCCCTGCGCCCGCGTGGTGTCCGCCGTCGGGTATGCGGGCCTCATGCTGGGGCCGAAGGGCCAGGAGGACCGCCAGCACTTCGAGGACGCCCTGACCGGCCGCCTGGCGGAGGTGCACGGCATCACGCGGGAGTTCGGCGGCCGGCTGCCCGGCTCGCTCAGCGGGGCCGTGGAGACCGTCGAGACGACGACCGCGGAGTTGTCCAAGAACGACGTGCCGCGCGAGCGGCGGGTGGCGCTGCTGAAGCGCTACCGCGCGGCAGCCGACCAGATCGTGGCCGGCTGCGCGTGAAGACGAAGGGCCCGGTCGTCACGACCGGGCCCTTCGTCTTCACGCGGGTGCTGGTCAGCCCTCGATGTTGCCGGTGCGGTACTCGAGCGCCTTGACCGGGTACTTGTTGTTGTCGCCGTACTGGTAGATGCCGATGGTGGCGACGGCCGGGTCACCGGCGTCGTTGAACTCGACCGGGCCGCTGACGCCGTCGTAGTCGATGTCCTTGCCGGCCTTCAGCAGGTCGACGCACTCCTTGAAGTTCTTGCACTTCTCGCCGCCCTTGCTGACCTCGGCCAGCTTGGCCGCGATGTCGGCGCCCGCGTCGCTCTTGGCGGCCTCGGCGGCCAGCGCGATCAGGTTGGCCGCGTCGTAGGACTCGGGAGCGTAGGTGAAGTCCTCGAGCTTGGGGTCGACCTCGACGAGGTTCTTCCTGAACGTGTCGGGAGCCGAGGCGCCGGGGTAGGTGCCCTTGACGCCCGTGAGCGTGCCCTTGGGCATCTTCGCGTAGTTGGTGTTCGACATGTTGCCGTCGACCATGTACCACTTGTGCTTGCTGGCCGGCATGCCCTGCTTGACGAGCTCGCCGATGACCTTCGCGGTCTCCTCGAAGCCGATCAGCACGACCGCCTTCGGGTTCTTCGCCTTGACCTTGGCGATGTCGGCGGAGAAGTCGGGCGCCTTCGGGTCATAGTCGACCCGCTCGACCACCTGGGCGCCGGCGTCGGTGACGGTCTTCTCGACCTGGTCGGCCAGGCCGGTGCCGTACGAGTCCTGCATCGCCATGATGGCGATCGTGTCGTTGCCGTCGGACACCACCAGGTCGCCCAGCACGCGGCCCTGCAGCTTGTCCGGCGGCGCGGTACGGAAGTAGAGGCCGTTGTCCTTGATCGTGGTGAACTTGTCGGAGGTGTTGGCGGGCGAGAAGTGCACCACGCCGGCACCCGTGATCTTGTCGATCACCGACTCCGACACCGACGACGACGCGGCGCCGATGATGGCGTCGGCTTTCTGCGCCAGCAGCTTGTCCACCGACTGGGACGCGATGTTGGTCGTCGTGTCACCCGAGTCGGTGTCGAACTTCTCAACGGGCTTGCCGAGCACGCCCCCAGCCTCGTTGATCTCCTTGAGCGCGAGATCGACACCGGCGAACTCGGGCGGGCCGAGGAAGGCCAGCGAACCGGTCTGGGGCAGCAGCGTGCCGAGTGTGAGCGTGCCGTCACCCTTCGCCGCTGCCGGCGCCGACGAGGATGAGGCGGGAGCGGCACTTTCGGAAGTTTGCGTGGCCGTGTCGCCGCCACCACCGCAGGCTGTCAGGGCCAGGCTGGTGGCAGCCGCGACAGCCAGCGCCCGTCCCACGGGAGCAATGCGGATCATGAAGTGTCTCCTTCATTTCAGGCCGGGGATCCGTCAGCACCGCCGAACGTTCCCGATCGAATGACGGAAACGTACAAAACTGTCGCATGCTCAACCAGATGCCGTGAGGAACTGTCGGCACTTGGATGCGGAGTCGTAATCACTCCTCAACTTACGGGACCTGCGGAAGCAGGCTTAATGTGCGTCAGGTGAAGTGTAATACCACATTATTCGCCGTGGTGGTCCTTCTCTCCGGGTGCGGCGCCTCCGAGCCGTCTCCCGGGCCGTCTCCCGGGCCGTCTCCTGGGGCTCCCTCGGGCCCGCCCGCCGGCGTCTCCGTCACGCTCGGGCAATGGCGTTCCGACGAACCGGCGCACCGGCTTCAGGTGGCCGTGCGCAACACCCGCGACACCCCCGTCTATTTCGCCGACGTCCAGCTGGTGACGCCGTCTTTCCGCACGGTGCCCGCGAGCAGGGCCGGCGCCGCCATCGGCAGGACCGAGCGCACCGACCTGCCCATCCCGTACGGCGCCGCCAACTGCTCACCCGATGGCCTGCCCAAGCTGCGGCCCGCCACCGTCGTGGCCCACCTCCGCACCGGCTCGGAGCCGCTGCGCAGGGTCGCCTTCGAGCTGCCCCACCCCGACCCGCTGCTGGCCAGGCTGCTGCGCGACGAGTGCTCGGAGTTCCTCATCAAGCAGGCCGTGAGCATCGCGTTCGGCCAGGAATGGAAGGAGTCCGGCAGGGTCATGCGCGGCGACCTGGTCGTCACCCGGCGCGGCCCGGGAACGGTGACGCTGGCCACCATGGGCGGCACGACGCACTACAACGTCGCCTACGACGGCCGGCGCCTGGGCCTGCTGCGCGCCGCGGAGCAGCGCCTGGAGGTGCCGATCGAGCTCACTCCCGCACGCTGCGACGGGCACGCGTTCGGCGAGGCCAAGAAGGCCTTCCAGTTCCCCGTGCGGGCGCGCATCGACGGGGGCGAGGAGCGGGTCGTCGTGGTGGCGCCGCCCAAGGCGCTGCGGGACCGCCTGATCGGCTACGCGTTCAGGGCGTGCGGCTTCGGCCGCTGAGCGACCCGCCGCACGCCTGGTCGCTCAGCGGCCGGGCCGGGGGTCAGCCCTCGATGTTGCCGGTGCGGTACTCCAGCGCCTTGGTGTCGTAGGTGTTGTTCTCGCCGTACTGGTAGATGCCGATGGTGGCGACCGCCGGGTCACCGGCGTCGTTGAACTCGACCGGGCCGCTGACGCCCTCGTAGTCGATGTCCTTGCCCTCCTTCAGCAGGTCGGCGCACTCCTTGAAGTTCTTGCACTTCTCGCCGCCCTTGCTGACCTCGGACAGCTTCGCCGCGATCGACGCGCCGGAGTCGTCCTTCGCCGCCTCGGCGGCCAGGGCGATCAGGTTCGCCGCGTCGTACGACTCCGCCGAGTACGTGAAGTCGTCGAGCTCGGGATCGAGCTTCTTGAGCTTCTTCCTGAAGTCGTCAGGGGCCTCGGCGCCCGGGATGGTGCCCTTGACGCCCGTGAGCGTGCCCTTGGGCATCTTCACGTAGTTGGTGTTCGACATGTTGCCGTCCACCATGTACCACTTGACCTTGTCGGCCGTCAGGCCCTGCTTGACCAGCTCCGCGATGACCTTCGCGCCCTCCTCGAAGCCGATCAGCACGACCGCCTTCGGGCTCTTCGCCTTGATCCGTGCCACGTCGGCGGAGAACTCCGGCGCCTTCGGGTCGTAGTCGACCCGCTCCACGACGCTCGCCCCCGCCTCCTCGGCGGTCTTGGTGACCTGGTCGGCCAGGCCCGAGCCGTAGGAGTCCTGCATGGCCAGGATGCCGATGGTGTCGTTGCCGTCGGCGGCGATCAGGTCGCCCAGCACGCGGCCCTGCAGCTTGTCCGGCGGCGCCGTACGGAAGTAGAGGCCGTTGTCCTTGATCGTGGTGAACGCGTCGGAGGTGTTGGCCGGCGAGAACTGCACCACGCCGGCGCCCGTGACCTTGTCGATGATCGACTCCGACACCGACGACGACGCCGCGCCCACGATCGCGTCCACCTTCTGCGCCAGCAGCTTGTCCACCGACTGCGACGCGATGTTGGTCGTCGTGTCACCCGAGTCGGTGTGGACCGTCTTGACCGGCTTGCCGAGCACGCCCCCGGCCTCGTTGATCTCCTTGACGGCCTGGTCGACGCCGGCGAACTCGGGCGGGCCGAGGAACGCCAGCGAGCCGGTCTGCGGCAGCACCGTGCCGAGTGCCAGCGTGCCGTCACCCTTCGCCGCGGGTGCCGAGGACGCGGCGGACGACGCCGGCGCGGACTGCTGCGCCGGCGCGTCGTCGTCACCGCCGCCGCCGCAGGCCGTCAGGGCCAGGCTCGCCGCGGCCGCGACGGCCAGCAGGCGCCCCGCTGGAGCAATGCGGATCATAGAAAAGACTCCCCCTATCTCAGCGAAGGAACGTCCCCTTCGCCGGGTTCTCCCAGCTCAGCATGCCTCTCGACGGGAAGGGCGAGGGGTTGTTGCGCGGCTTTTATACTGATTCGTAATGTCCTAAATACCCCTAGTTATGGGATGTTTCCTACAGTTACAGAGGCATCACACAAGGAACGGCCCTGACCGAAATTTCGGGATCAGGACCGGAATGGTGGGGAAGGTGGGACGCAAGGGAGCCCCGGCCGCGGCGCCGCGGGGCCACCTCACGTGGTGCGGGCTCCTCAGCCCCGCTCGGCCGCGTCGTCTATAACGATCTGAGCAACCTCCCGCATGCTCAGCCGCCGGTCCATCGACGCCTTCTGGATCCACCTGAACGCCTGGGGCTCGCTCCAGCCGTGCTGCGTCATCAGCTGCCCCTTGGCGCGCTCGACCAGCTTCCGCGTCTCCAGCCGCTCCGACAGGCCCGACACCTCGGCGGCCAGCGCCACCATCTCCTCGTGCCTGCTGACCGCCATCTCGATGGCAGGCACCAGATCCGCCTTCGTGAACGGCTTGACCAGGTAGGCCATCGCCCCCGCGTCCCTGGCCCGTTCGACCAGGTCACGCTGGGAGAACGCGGTCAGGATGAGGCACGGGGCGATGCGCTCGCCCACGATGCGCTCGGCCGCGGAGATGCCGTCGAGCACGGGCATCTTGACGTCGAGAATGACGAGATCGGGTCTCAGGTCCGCGGCCAGCCGGATCGCCTGCTCGCCGTCTCCGGCCTCGCCCACGACGACGTAGCCGTCTTCCTGGAGCATCTCCTTGAGGTCGAGGCGGATCAGGGCCTCGTCTTCCGCGATCACTACTCGCCGCTGCGTACTCACGAGCGCAAGAGTACAGACGTCCGGTAGATTAGATCCACGCTGCCACCGTTGCTGATCACCTTCAGCGGCGGAGCGTAGCGTTGATCCGGACAAGTCCGGAAGATCAGCCGGAATGATGGAATGGCAGACATGGACGCCTCAAAAGCGTCTGCTCGAAAGGGCGTGCGGGTTCGAATCCCGCTTCCGGCACCTCCTTCGCGCCGCCACTGTCAGTGGCGTTCTCCATACCGACCGTTTGCACTCCCGTGAGACCGCGGATCGTCTCTCTGCCCAGGACCCCTTCGACCGGCAGGTCGCCCGAGCTGTGCGGCGTGTCCATCCGGGCGTCCAGGACGCACCGGCGCCGGCCGGGACGGGAAGCCTCCCCACGTGCGGAGCCGTCCTGGAGGGCCGAGGGGGTGCAGGATGCCGGGTCGCGCACGCGTTCGGCCGTCATCCGGACTGTTGGGGTTGGACATATCGGGTGCCTAAACTAGCGCGCTGACAGGGACGCATGATCATTGGAGTGCCGCATGGCTACGCTCTCCGGCCAGGATGATGATCGCGAGATCATGGCCGCGATCAACGGCAAGGTCGAACAGATGGTGCGGGAGTCCTTGGCAGCACGGGATCGCGATCGGGTGATCGCCGGGGTCGGCGAGAGTGACGACGGGATGGTCAGGGCGAAGGCCGACGCCGACGGTGCGATCGTTTCGCTCGCTCTCGATCCGCGCGTGATGCGGCGTGACGCGGATCGTCTCGCCGAGGATGTGGCCGCGGTGCTCAACGCGGCGCAACGGGACGCGCAGCGGCAGGCGCAAGAGATCCTGGACGGAGCCAGGCTTTCCTCGATCACGTCTGACCCGCTCGGCGAGAGCCTGGCGACCGACCGGGACGGGCGGGCGGTGAGCGACGTTCTCCGCCGCCTCTTGGAGATGTCCGGCTCTGGGGCCGTGGCGGATGAAGTGGCGGTTGAAGCGGCGGATGAAGACGAGCCACGGGTGCCCGATTTCCTGGAGAAGCAGCATGACGAGCTGGAGAGCGTGACCGGCACGGGCGCGAATGCGTCCGGGCAGGTCACGGCGACCGCGGACGCGCACGGGCGCGTCCGCGAGATCAGCATCGGGGCCCGTGCCATGCGGCTGGACAGTCACGTGCTGGCGGAGGGCGTTCTGGCGGCCGTCCGCGACGCCCGGCGCGCGGTCGTCGCTAAGGCGGAGGAGAAGGTCTTCGATGCCTTCCCGGATCTCGATGCCGGAGCCGGCGCCGACGCGGCGTCCGCGGACGGCTCCCGGGACACGCGCCGGTGACCCGGGACGGCGCCTCGTGTGCACGCCGGTGAGGCACCGTCCAGGTTTCGTCCTAGGAAACCTTCTCTTTCTCGAGTTCCGGGATCACCAACTGCTGGCCAGGAGACAGGTGGCCCTGATTTATGCCGTCGAGCTGCCAGTTGGCCTGCTGGAGGAGCGACACGTAGCGCTCGCTGCCGTATTCGCGCTGAGCGATCGCCGCCAGCGAGTCGCCGCCCTCCACCGTGTACGTGGTGGCGCCGACCGGTTGCCCGGAGCCGGATCGCGGTGGTTCGGCGTTGGAGCCGTGATCCCAGTTCCGGTAGTCGGGGATCGTCAGGTTGGCGGGCTCGCTCTGGCCGCGGGGGACCAGGGTGTAGTTGATGGTCCCCGGGAGCAGGCCGAGGATGCGCCCCTTCCAGAAGGGGTTCAGGTTGAGGAAGGCGTTGATCGGCCCTATCTGCCTGGCACGATAGGTGAGGCTGTTCTTCGGGAGCCAGATCTTGGTGCCGTCGCTGAGCTTCATCTGGGCGAGATGGCTCCCTGGCTGAATCCGTCCGTAGCGGACGTTGGTGGCCGACATCGGGCCGCCCCTGTTGTATTTCACGAGTCCCCACTTGTCCGCCTTGCGCCAGGCGAGGTGCTTCAGGCCGGTCGCGTCACGTAGCAGTCCGTAGTATCCGGCGCCGAAGACCGCACTGACGCCGCCGACGATGACGCCGTCCTTGAGCGCGGCGCCGAAGCTCTTGTTCTCGAACATCATGCTCAGGGCGGTGGCGGCCCCGGCGTTGATGCCGAGTTCGAGCGCCATGTTGAACCTGAGGGGGTGGGCCTGCGCGTATCTGGTGACCGAGCCGAGCCGCTTCATGAGCGAGAAGGCGCCGCCGAGGCCGAGCAGGAAGGACAGGGTGCCCAGCATGCCCGGGGAGACCGAGAAGGGATCTTCGACGCCCCGTCCGGCGTTCGCCAGCGAGGAGTTGACGTAGTTGGCGCCGAGGACGCCGATCCCGTTCTTCATGAATCCGCTCAGCACCGAGCCGCGTCCGGCCACGCTCGACCCGAATGCCTTGCCCAGCTGACTGAGTCTGGCGCGCAGGAGCTTGATCACCAGCATGGCGCGCTGCCTGAGAGCCTTGGCCATCCTCACGAGGAAGGCGCGTACCGCCGGGTTGAGGATCGCCGCTCCGGCCATGATGACGCCGATCGCCGCGAGCGTCTGCAGGGTGCGCTTGACGAGGTGCTTGGACCTGTGGGTCTCGTCGACGGCGTTGCCGAGGATCTCGGCGGAGTGCTCGGAGCGCGCGGCCCACTGTTCCAGGGTCTGGGCCTGGTCTGTCCCGCCGCCAGAAGGGTTGACGTAGCTCGTCCAGGCCGTGTGGTAGGTCTGGGCGGCGTCTCCGCCCCATCGCGCCTTCTCGACCTCGTCCTCGACTGCGTCGATGTCGGGCTGCAGGGCCCGGAGCCGGCGTGCTGTGTCCTCGCACGCCTGCTGCATCTCGAGGAGCTTGCGCTCGTAATCGTCGCCGAGGCCCAGCAGGTCGAGTGTCGCGTTGAACGTCACGGACAGGGTGCCGGGATCGGGCAGCTCGACGTTCTCGCGGAAGGGGGGCGGGTCATCGGGCGGGAGGATGCCCTCACTCCAGCCGTAATTGGCCGCGCAGTACTTCAGGTTGCTCCCGCAGTTGCTCAGAGCGCTGCCACGCCGGTACATGGAGTCGGACAGGTCGCGGAAGAACTGGTTGTAGCCGCTGGCGAGTTCCGCCGCACCGTCCTGGATCAGGGCGTACGAGTTGACGTCGCCCTTCGCGTGTGTGACGAACGACCTGCGGATCTCGGCTAGGCTCTCGCCCGCTTCCTGGCTTCTCATGCCCGCCCGCTTGAGATGCTCAAGACCCTCCGGGCCGGCGTAGCTGAAACCACTACTGGCCATGCACTTCCTTATTGACTTTGACGACGTGGCCGCTCGACGGGATCACCGCCGCGGTCTCGTGCCGGTACGGCTCCGCTGAGGAGGAGCGGCTTGTTTGGCCGTAATCTGCTAGATATTAGTTGATCAGTAATTCTTCAGTCAACTGCACTTTTACCACCTGACGCCGGTTGTTTCGCGACATTTCCCGCATGCCGCAGCCGGCTTAAGGAGCGAGCTCGACCCTCGCGCGCCCCGATATTTAGGTTAGGCTTACCTAATTCAGCCCTAGCCACAGGAGGCGCACATGCGGGTTGCGATGTTCGGCTACCAGACCTGGGGACACCGCACGTTGCAGGCACTGCTGGAATCCGGCCACGACGTGGTGCTCGCCGTGACACACCCCAAGAGCGAGCACGCCTACGAGAAGATCTGGGACGACTCGGTGGCCGATCTGGCGGCCGGGCACGGCGTTCCCCTGCTGCTACGCGCCCGGCCGGACGACGAGCTCGTCACCGCACTCAAGGAGGCGGAGCCGGACATTCTCGTCGCCAACAACTGGCGCACCTGGATCCCGCCGGAGATCTTCAGGCTGCCCCGCCACGGCACGCTGAACGTGCACGACTCGCTGCTGCCCGCCTACGCCGGCTTCTCGCCGCTGATCTGGGCGCTGATCAACGGGGAGGAGGAGGTGGGAGTCACCGCTCACCTGATGAACGAGGAGCTGGACGCCGGCGACATCGTGCTGCAGCGCGCCGTACGCGTCGGACCTTCCGACACGGCCACGGACCTGTTCCACAGGACCGTCGCGCTGATCCGCCCGATCGTGCGGGACGCGCTCGCGCTCATCGAGAGCGGCCGGGCGGCCCCGGTCGCCCAGGACCGGTCGAAGGCGAGCTTCTTCCACAAGCGCTCCGTCGAGGACGGCCGCATCGTCTGGAGCTGGCCGGCGGAGGACATCGAGCGGCTGGTGCGCGCGCAGTCCGACCCGTACCCGAACGCCTTCACGTTCTACAAGGGTGAGCGCATCCGCGTGCTGAAGGCGTCCGTGTCGAAGGGTCTGTACGGAGGGACCCCCGGCCGGGTGTTCATCCGCGAAGGCGACGGAGTGGTCATCGTCGCCGGCCCGGACGCTCGGAGGGGGCGCAGCCACGGGCTGGTGATCGAGCAGGTCCGCACGGAGTCGGGTGCGGACCTGCCCGCCACGGAGGTCTTCCGCACGATGGGCGGCTATCTCACCGACCGGTGACCTGGGTGGCCGAGCCCGGGACCGGAGCGGCCGGGTCGGCTCCGAGGTCGACGATCCGGTTGCGCTCGTCGACGTGCACCACGAAGGGGACGTGCGATCCCGCCTCGTCGCCGGCCACATGCAGGAAGGACATGATGATCACGAGATCTCCGGGCGACACGAGGTGCGCGGCGGCCCCGTTGATGCCGATGACGCCCGTACGCGCTTCGCCTTCGATGGCGTACGTGACCAGCCGTGACCCGTTGGCGATGTTCACGACGTGGACCTGCTCCCCCTCGATGAGCCCGGCCGCGTCCATGAGGACCTTGTCGATGGTGATGGACCCGACGTAGTGGAGGTCGGCCTGGGTCACGGTGGCCCGATGGATCTTCCCGCCGAGCAGGATGCGCTGCATCTTCAGCTCCCATGATCAATGTTAGGTAATGCTATCCTAAATTGGATCCCATCACCTGGCCAGAAGGACCGCAGATGATCAGTTTCCGCGCACTTCGGCGAGCCTTAGTCAGCACTGTGTCAGGCGTCCTCCTGGCGGCTTCGCTGATCTCCTGCTCGGCGGGAACGCAAGCCGAGGCGCCGCAGGCCGCCGCGCCCGCCGATCCCGCCTTCCCGGTCACCATCGACCACAAGTTCGGCAGCACCACGATCGAAGCCAGGCCGTCCCGGGTCGTCACCGTCGGATGGAACGATCAGGACTTCGCGCTCGCGCTGGGTGTGGTGCCGGTCAGCACCCGCGCGTGGTTCGACGAGTACACGAGCTTCCCGTGGGTCAAGACGGCGCTGGGCGGCAAGCAGCTGTCCACGTTCTCGGCGGAGCTGAACTTCGAGGCCATCATCAAGCAACGGCCCGACCTGATCATCGCCATCTACGAGACCGTCAACAAGGAGACCTACGACAAGCTCTCCCAGATCGCGCCCACGGTGATCCAGTCGGACGACTACGCCGACGAGCAGACCCCGTGGGACGTCCAGACGCTCACCACGGGCAAGGCGCTGGGCAAGTCCGCAGCGGCGCAGGCGCTCGTCGACAAGGTCAACGCGAAGATCGCCGACGCGAGGCAGGCGCATCCCGAGTTCGCCGGCAAGGTCCTCGTGGTGGACTTCGGGCCGGAGAACGGGCAGCACTGGCTGATCCCGGCCCGCGACCCGCGCCGCGCGCTGTTCGACGCGCTCGGCTTCGCCGCTCAGAGCGAGGCCGACGAGATCAGCGAGGAGCGGCTCGACCTGCTCGACCGGGACGTGCTGTTCGTCAACGGCGCGACCAGGGCCAAGATGCTGGAGTCGCCGGTCTTCTCCCGCCTGAAGGTGGTCAAGACCGACCGCACGATCTACACGGACTTCTCCACCCCGCTCGGCGGCGCGCTGTCCTACAGCGGGCCGGACGCGCTGCTCTACGCGCTCGACGTGCTCGTGCCGCAGCTCGCGAACGCCGTCGACATGGACCCCTCGACCCCGGTCAAGGACCTGTCCGCCGTCACATGAGGCGGGCCAGCAGCGGCCCGAGGATCTCCAGGGTGGCGGCGTCCAGCAGTTCGGAATGCCGGCACTCCACCGCGACCACGCGCAGCTCCCCCGCCACGTAGGGACTCCACCGCTCCGAGGCCGCGCCGGTGAACCCCTGCTCGGGCACGGTCGCGTCGACGAAGAGCACGTCGCCGGGATAGACGTCGTACGTGGCCCGCCCCATCATGCGGTCGCCGGCCAGATAGCTCTCCACGACCCGCTCGATCTGCTCGTCCTCCAGCGCCGCGACGCCGTCGCCCGTGCCGCGCAGGAAGGCGACGGCGTCGGCGGCGGACATGCGCTCGTCCGGCACCCGGTAGCCCATCTCGGCCAGCAGCGCGGCGACGTCTCCCGCGACTCCCGGCACCTCCGCTGGTGTGTCGAGCATGCCGAGGAGGTGGATGTCGCGGCCCTCGGCCGCCAGCCGCACCGCCACCTTGTGCGCGACCGCGCCGCCGAACGACCACCCGAGCAGGGCGACCGGCCCCTCCGGAGCCACCCCGGCGATGAGGCCCGCGTACTCCGCGGCGAGGTCGTCCATGGTCGCGGGCAGGCCGCTCTCGCGGCTCAGGCGGGGCGACTGCAGCCCGTACAGCGGGACACCCTCGGGCAGGTAGCGCTTGAGCGGGGCGAACGGCCAGCTCAGCCCGCTGGCGGGCGGGAAGCAGAACAGCGGCGGCCGGGTGCCGTCGCCCGGCCGCAGGGCCAGCAGTTCGGCCATGGCGTCGGCCGTGGGAACGCCGCCGCTGATCCGCCTGGCCAGGGCGGCCGCGGTGGGAGCGGCGAACAGGTCCGCGACCGGGAGGTCCGCGCCCAGCCGGGCGCGCAGGGCGGCCGCCAGGCGTACGAGCAGGAGCGAGTGGCCGCCGAGGGCGAAGAAGTCGTCGTCCACGCCGACAGAGCCGGCCGGGCCGAAGCCCAGCACCTCCGCCATGACGGCGCAGACGGCCGCCTCGGTACGCGTGCGCGGCTCGGCGTGGGTGGCCGCCGGCGCGAAGTCCACCTCGGGCAGGGCCGCGCGGTCCACCTTGCCGTTCGGGGTGAGCGGCACCTCGTCGAGGACGACGACCGCGGCGGGGACCATCCAGGAGGGCAGCCGCTGCGCGAGATGGTCGCGCAGCGCGGGGGCGGGGGCGGTGACGTACGCGACGAGCCGGTCCTGCCGGGCGGCGACCGCGACCCGCGACACGCCTGGGCAGGTCGCCGCGACCGCCTCGATCTCGCCGGGCTCGATGCGGAATCCCCGCACCTTGACCTGGTGGTCGGCCCGGCCGAGGAACTCGAGCTCGCCTCCGGCGCTCCAGCGGGCGAGGTCGCCGGTACGGTACATGCGCCCGCCGGTGAACGGGTCGGCGACGAACCTGGACGCGGTGAGGCCGGGGCGGCGCAGGTAGCCGCGGGTGACCTGGGCGCCGCCGAGGTACAGCTCACCGGCGACGCCGGGAGGCGCCGGGCGCAGCGCCGGATCCAGGACGTGCGCGGTCGTTCCCGGCAGTGGCCGTCCGAGCGTGGGAGGTTCGTCCCGGCGGACGGTCGCGGCGGTGGCCCACACGGTCACCTCGGTCGGGCCGTACACGTTGGTCACGGAGGCGGCACGTGCGGTCAGGTCGCGGGCCAGGGCGGGCGGCAGAGCCTCGCCACCGACCAGGATTCGCACCCCCCGCAGATCGACGCCGGGCGGCAGTGTCGACCACAACGACGGCGTGGCCTGCATGACGGTGATCCGCTCAGCGCGGAGCAGCTCGGCCAGCAGGTTCGGGTCGCGTACCTGCGTGTCGGAGGCCAGCACCACGCAGCCCCCCGCCCGCAGGGGCCCCATCAGCTCCAGGACGGAGATGTCGAAGGAGAGCGTCGTCACGGCGAGCAGCCGCTCGCCCGGCCCGGCCACCGGGAGCGCGCCGAGGAAGCACTCCAGGTCGTGCTGGGTGACGACCACGCCCTTCGGGCGTCCGGTGGAGCCGGAGGTGTAGATGACGTACGCGGCCGAGCGCGGGTCGCGCGGCGGCGGATCGAAGAACGCGGGCCCGCCGCTGAGTGTGATGCCCTCGGGGAACAGCTCGCGGGTGCGGTCGTCCACCACGATCGCGGCCGGTCGCGCGTCGGCCACCATGAAGCGCAGCCGTTCGGCGGGGAACGCGGGGTCGAGGGGGAGGTAGGCGGCCCCCGCCTTGGCCACGCCGAGCACGGCCACCAGCAGCCCGGCCGAGCGCGGCAGGGCGATCCCGACGAGGTCGTCAGGTCCGAGGCCGCCGAGCCGGGCGGCGAAGGCGTCGGAGGCGGCGTCGAGCTCGGCGTAGCTCATCGTCTCGCCCTCGAAGACGCAGGCGTCCGCGTCAGGGGTGCGCCGCGCCTGCGCGGAGAAGCGTTCGTACCACGGCGGCCCGCCGGCCCGCGGCGGCCCGCCGGCCCGCCACCGGGCCAGGTCGGCCCGGTCGCGCTCCGCGAGCACGCCGGCGGCCTCGACCGGCTCGTCCGGCCGGGCGGCGACCTCGCCGAGCAGGGCGAGGAGGCGCCCGACGAGCCGCTCCGCCGTCTCAGGGCGGAACCGGCCGGCGTCGTACTCGAGGATCACCTCGAACGGCTCGCCGTCGACGAAGGTGACGTTCAGGTCCACCTTCGGATCGGCGGCGACCGTGGGCGCCTCCCCCACCGGCAGGCCGAGCACGGTGTCGCGGCCGGCGGGCCGGTGCAGGTAGCCGAGCATCACCTGGAACAGCGGGTTGCGACCCCGCGCCCGCGCCGGGTTGGCCGCCTCGACCACCTGCTGGAAGGGCAGGTTAGCGTGCTCGAACGCGGCCAGGTCGCTCTCGCGCACCCGGCGGAGCAGCTCGGTGAACGTGGGCGAGCCGGACAGGTCCGTACGCAGCACGACGGTGTTGACGAAGAACCCGACGAGGTCGCCCAGCGCGGGGTCGGCGCGGCCCGAGGCGGGGGTGCCGATCGGGATGTCGGTGCCGGCGCCGTGGCGGGACAGCAGGGTGGCGAGCGCCGCGTGCAGCACCATGAACAGGCTGGCCGACTCGGCCCGTCCCAGCGCGCGCAGCGCGTTGACCAGCTCGGGCGGCAGCTCGGCGGTCACCTGCCCGGCGGGCCGGGAGCCGCGGGCCTGCCGGGCCCTGTCAGGGGGCAGGGTGCCGGGCAGATCGGCGGGCGGATCGGCGGGCAGGGTGATCTCGGCGGGAAGCCCGCGCAACCGCCGTTCCCAGTAGGCGCGGTCGTCGTCGTGCCGGTCGTCGAGCCGCAGCCAGAGCGCGTAGTCGGCGTACTGCACCGGCAGCGGCTCCCAGCCGGGGGCGTGTCCGGCCAGCCGGGCGGCGTAGGCGGTGCCGAGGTCGCGTAGCAGCGGGCCGTCGGACCACTCGTCCATCGCGATGTGGTGCATCACCAGGGCCAGCACCGTGTCGCCGCTGTCCTGCTCCTCGATCAGGGTGGCCCGCAGCGGCGGTTCGGCGGCCAGGTCGAAGGGCCGGGCGAGCGCTTCGGCCAGCGCGGGACCGGCCGTGGGGCAGCGGACGACGGCCAGGTCGATGCGGGGCTCGGCGAGCACCCGCTGGGCGGGCCCCTCGTCGATGACCGTGCGCAGGATCTCGTGCCTGCCCGCCACGTCACCGAGCGCCGCTCGCAGGGCGGCGGCGTCGACGGCGCCGCGCAGGCGGACGAGCAGCGGGTAGGTGTAGGCGGTCGAGGCCGGCTCCACCTGCTGGAGCAGCCAGAGCCGCTCCTGCGCGGGCGACAGCGGCACGCGGGCGGGGCGCGGCCGGCGGGCGAGCGGGGGCCGAGCCGACCCGGCCGTGCCCTCCAGTCGGCCCTCCAGGCGGTCGGCGAGCCGGGCGGGGGTACGCGCGTCGAACAGGTCGCGTAGCGACAGGTCGGCGTCCGTGGCGGCGCGGACGAGGCCGAGCAGCCGGATGGCCAGCAGCGAATGCCCGCCCCTGTCGAAGAAGTCGTCCTCGGGCTTCACCTCCTCGCCGTCGCCGAGGGCCTGGCGGAACAGCGCGCACAACAACCGTTCCCGCTCGTTCGCGGGCTGCCTGGAGCCGGAGGCGAGCGCGCGGGGCGGGGGCAGCGCGGCGGTGTCCAGCTTGCCGTTGACGGTGAGCGGCAGCGCGTCCACGACCGCGTACGCCGCCGGCATCATGTGACCGGGAAGCACGGCCTTCAGCTCGCGATGCACCTCGGCGGCCAGCGCGCCGGCGTCCCCCGGGCGGTCGGGGACTAAATAGGCCACCAGCCGCCTGCCCCCCGCCTGGTCGGGCACGGCGAGCACGGCGCTCTGGTGGACGCCCGGCCGGGCGGTGACGGCGGCCTCGACCTCGCCCGGCTCCACCCGGTGGCCACGGATCTTGACCTGATCGTCGGTGCGGCCGAGGAAGCCCAGGTTGCCGTCGCCGCGGACGCGGACCAGGTCGCCGGTCCGGTACATGCGCCCGCCGGGCACGAACGGGTCGGCGACGAACCTCCCGGCGCTCAGCCCCGGGCGGCCGAGGTAGCCGCGGGCCAGCCCGGTACCGGCGATGTAGAGCTCCCCGACGGGAGCCGGGCGGAGGAACGCGTCGAGCACGTAGCAGCTGGTGTTCCAGATCGGCCGCCCGACCGTGGTGGTGGCGCTGTCGGCGGTGCCCGCGCCGAGCGTGTTGATCGTGTACTCGGTCGGTCCGTAGAGATTGTAGCCGTGCACGCCCTCGGCCTCGCGCAGCTCCGACCACAGCGACTGGGGCACCGCCTCGCCACCGAGGAGCACCAGGGGCGGGCGGTGGGGCCCGTCGAGGAGCCCCTCGTCGATCAGGTGCCGGGCGTAGGTGGGCGTCACGTTCACCACGTCGACGCGGTGGCGGTGGCAGTAGGCGACGAGCGCCGTGGCGTCCCTGCGCAGCTCCTCGTCGCAGATGTGCACGTGGTGGCCCTCGACCAGCCACAACAGCTCCTCCCACGACATGTCGAAGGAGAACGAGACGGTGTGGGCGATGGTGAGGATCCGGCCGCCGGCCGCCGCGACCGTCGGCGTGAAGATCGCCTCGCGGTGGTTGAGCTGCATGTTCGTCAGACCGCGGTACGGCGTGACCACTCCCTTGGGGCGCCCGGTGGAGCCTGAGGTGTAGATGACGTACGCGGGATGGTCGAGCCGCCCCGCCCGCCGGGGGACGGCGACCGGGCCGGTGGGCCCCCGCACGTCGTCCAGGAGCAGCCCGGCCACGGGGTGGGAGGCGAACCTGGGTGCCACCGCCCGCGTGGTGACCAGCAGGACGGGCCCGGCGTCGGCCAGCATCGCGAGCAGCCGCTCGTCGGGGTGGTCGAGTTCGAGCGGCAGGTACGCCGCACCGGTGCGGAGCACGGCGAACAGCGCGGCGACCATGTCGATGGAGCGGGGCACCGCGAGTGCGACGATCCTCTCCGGCGCCGCTCCCCCGGCCAGCAGCGACCGCGCGATCTGGTTCACCCGCGCGTCGAGCTCGGCGTAGGTCAGGGTCCGGTCCTCGAAGGTGAGCGCGGGCCGGTGCGGGGTCCTGCCGGCCTGGTCCGCCAGGAGGTCGGCGACCGTGTCCTCGCCGACGGGCCTGGTGACCCCGTCCATCGACGTGCTCTCCCCCGCCAGGAGCAGCGGCACGTCGGCCACCGTCGCCTCGGGGTCGGCCGCGAGGCGGAGCAGGACGTGCTCCAGCCGGGCCAGCAGGGCCTGCGCCTGCTCCGTCGCCACCACGTCTCCCCGGTACTCCAGCCGCAACGTGAGCCGCGCGCCGGGGGTGACCACCCACGTGAGCGGGTAGTGCGTGGCGTCCACGCTGGACACGCCGACGACGCCGTGCGCCTCCTCCAGGTCGGTGAAGGTGTCGTCGTCGAGGAAGTTCTGCAGCACGTACAGGCTGTCGAACAGGGTGTCGCGGCCCGCTGCCCGCTGGATGTCCCCGAGCCCCAGATGTTCGTGCGGCATCAGCTCCACGCGCTCGGCCTGGACCCGCCTCATGACGTCCAGCACGCTCTCGCCGGGGGCGAGCCGGACCACGGCCGGCACGGTGTTGAGGAACACCCCGATCACCGACTCGATGCCGTCCAGCTCGGTCGGCCGCCCGGCGACCGTCGTGCCGAACACGGCGTCGCGGCGGCCCGACGCGTGGGCCAGCACCAGGCCCAGGGCGGTCGTGAGCATCGCGTTGAGCGTCACGCCGCAGCGGCGGGCCTGGTCGATCACCTGCCGGGTCTGCTCCTCCGTCAGCCGCGCCGACAGGCTGCTCGCCGGCACGGGCACCATGTCCGCCGCCGTGCCCGCCGCCGGGAACAGGACCGTGGGCTCCACGCCGGCCAGGGCCCGCGCCCACGCGCTGCCCGCGGCCACGGCGTCCTGGCGGGCCAGCCAGGCGAGGTAGTCGGTGAACGTCGCCCCGCCCGTGGGGAGGGCGCCGCGTTCGCCGCGGGAGTCGTACAGGGCGAACAGCTCGCGCAACACCAGCTCGCGGGACCAGCCGTCCCACAGCAGCAGGTGGTAGGTGAGGAGCAGGCGGTCGCGCCCGCCTGGCAGGTGGACCACGGTCAGGCGGCACAGCGGCGGGCACGCCGGGTCGAAGGGCCGCCTCCGGTCCTCCTCCATCACCTCGGGCAGCCCGGAGTCGTCCGCGGACAGGTCGATCACGTCGACGGCGCCGTCGAGGCCCGTGCCGACCACCGCCACCGGACGGTGCCCGTCGTCGGCGGTGAAGCCGAGACGCAGCGTGGGATGGCGGTCGAGGAGGGCCGCGTACGCCAGGCGGAGAGCCGGCAGGTCGAGGCGGGTGGCGAAGTCGAAGGCGTTCTGCGCCACGTACACGTCGGCGTCGCCGGCGTAACGCGCCTGGAAGAACAGCCCTTCCTGCAACGGCGACAGCGCCCACTGCTCCGGCGCGGCGACCAGGTCGCGCAGCGCGCCGCCCCAGCCGTCGGCGATCGTGCGGGCGTCGTCAGCGCCCAGCCCGCCCTCCGCGTACGTGAACACCGCGTGCAGCTCGGGGCCGTCCGGGGTGTCGTGGCAGGCGACGTTGATCTCCAGCAGGTACGGCGTCCCCAGGTCCGGGTCAGGGGCCACGCGCAGCGCCGCGGTCTCCGGCGCGGTGTCCCAGTCGCGCGTCCCCCCGGCCGGGAACCTGCCCAGGTAGTTGAACAGCAGCTGGGGCGTGCCGAGCCGGGCGAGCGCGGCGGCGGTCCGCGGGTTGCAGTACCGCAGCAGCCCGAACCCGATGCCGCCGTCGGGCACCGCCCCCACGGCATCGCGCACCTCGCCGGGCGTGGCCTGGCCGCCGGGCAGGCGTACGGGGGCGATGGCGGTGAACCAGCCGACCGTCCTGGACAGTCCTGCGTCTCCCGCGCGGCCGTGCCGTTCCAGGTCGAGCACCAGCGGCGCATCCGTGTCCAGGCCGCGCGCGGAGCGCCAGCGGGCGACCGCGGCGTGCAGCGCCACGACGAGCGTCCCGGTGACGTCTCCTCCTTGCGCCGCCGGGACGGTGGTGAGCAGCGGCCGGGTGACGTCGGGGGGCAGGCGGAGCACGTGGTCACGGGTGGCCCCGACAGTCAGCCCGACAGTCGGCCCGAGGGCCGGGGCGGCCGGGTCGAGTTCGCCGCCCGGCCGCAGCGTGGCCGCCCAGTGCTCGAACTCCGCCAGCCTGGCCGCCTGGGCGGCGTTCTCGGTCAGCGCCCGCGCGTGGGCGCGCAGGGAGGTGCCGACCGGGTCGAGAACAGGCCGCTCCCTCGCGGCGACGGCGTTCCACGCCTGCCGCAGGTCGTCGACGAGGATGCGCCAGGACACCCCGTCCACGGCGAGGTGGTGGGCGACGATCAGGAGCCTGCCCTGCCGGTGCGACCCCCGGTCGAACCACACAGCCTGGAGCATCCGGCCGGCGTCCGGGTCGAGCCGGTCGGCGGCGGCGTCGGACTCGGCGGCGATGAGGGCGCGCAGGCCGTCCTCGTCGTGCCCGGTCGCGTCGACCGCCAGCACGCCGGGCTCCGGCGGGTCGCCGGCCGGACGCAGCTCCAGCGACCACAGCAGCGGCGAGGGCCTGCTGAGCTTCAGGCGGAGCGCGTCGTGCCGGTCGGCCAGCGCGCGGATCAGCTCGGCGACCTGTTCGTGCGTCATGCCCGGCGGGGTGCGGAGCAGCTCGGCCTGGTTGAGCCGGGAGATCGCGCCGCCCAGTTCGGCCAGCCGGTGCACGATCGGCATGAGCATGACCTCGCCGACGCCGTCGGACTCGGCAAGCGCCGTCCCGGGTGCGGCGGGCTCCGGTGCGGCGGGCTCGGGCCCCGAGGTCAGGGCGCGGGCGAGGGCGGCCGGGGTCCTGTGTACGAACACGTCCTGCGGTGACAGGTGCAGCGTGCGGCGCCTGGCGAGATTCACCAGCTGGATGGCGATGATGCTGTCACCACCGAGGTGGAAGAAGTCGTCGTCGGGGCCGGCCGCGTCCACCTGCAGGACCTCCGCGAACAGCGCGCGCAGCACGTCCACCGGGTCCCCGCCGGCGAACGTCGGGGAGGCCGGGGAGGTCGCGGAGCGTGCGAGAGGTGCGGACGGTGCGGAGGGCCGCGCGGGTGTCGTGAGCGGGACGGCGGCCAGCGCGTCCCTGTCCAGCTTGCCGTTGACCGTGAGCGGCAGCGCCTCCAGCGGGACGAAGGCCGCCGGGACCGCGTACGAGGGCAGCGACCGGGACAGATGCGCCCGCGCCGCGTCGGCGTCGATCCGCGTGCCCGGCCGGGCGACCACGTAGGCCACCAGCCGCCGGCCCCGCTGGTCCTCGCGCACGGCCGCCGCGGCGTTGGCGACGCCGTCCAGCGCCAGCAGCGCGGCCTCGATCTCGCCGAGCTCGATCCGGTAGCCGCGTACCTTCACCTGCTGGTCGGCCCGGCCCAGGTAGACGAGGTCGCCGCCGGGAGTCCGGCGCGCGAGGTCGCCGCTGCGGTAGAGGCGGCCGCCCGGCGTGAACGGGTCGGCCACGAAGCGGGCGGCGGTCAGCGACGGGCGGCTGAGGTAACCGCGGGCCAGCTGGTCCCCGGCGACGTACACCTCACCCGTCACCCCCGGCGGGACCGGCTGCAGGTAACGGTCGAGCAGGTGGACGCCGAGGCCGGGCAACGGCCCGCCGATGGTACCGGCGGGCCCGCCCCGGGTGTCGTCCAGGGTCAGCTCCCTGAAGGTGACGTGCACGCAGGTCTCGGTGATGCCGTACATGTTGACCAGCCGGGCGGCCGGGTGGCGGCGCTGCCACGACCCCAGGCGGGCGGGGTCCAGCGCCTCGCCGCCGAAGACGACGTACCGGAGGGCGAGCTCACCGGGCGCCGCCTCCGCCAGCGGGTAGAACGCCGACGGCGTCTGGTTGAGCACGGTCACCCGTTCGCGCTCCAGCAGGCCGAGGAACCGCCGCGGGTCGCGGGCCACCTCCCTGTCGACGACCACCAGCCGCCCGCCGTGCAGCAGCGCGCCCCACAACTCCCACACCGAGAAGTCGAACGCGGCGGAGTGGAACATCGTCCACACGTCCGAGTCCCCGAAGTCGAACAGCTCACCGGCCGCGGCGAACAACGACAGCACGTTGCGGTGTGTCACCTCGACGCCCTTGGGCGTCCCCGTCGAGCCGGAGGTGTAGATGACGTACGCCGTGTTGTCGGCTCCGGCCGGCGCTAGGGGGCCGCCGACGTCCCCGCCGTCCAGCGTGTCGTCCAGGTCGCCCAGCCCGCCGTCGAGCAGGTCGTCCAGCAGTACGATCGGCACGCCGGTCCCGGGCAGCCCGGCCAGCGTGGCGGACTCCGTCAGCAGGCACGCCGGCGCGGCGTCGTCCAGGATGAAGGCCAGCCGGGCGGCCGGGGCGTCGAGGTCCAGCGGCACGTAGCAGCCTCCCGCCTTGACGACGGCGAGCAACGCGACGACGAGGCCGGCCGAACGCGGCAGCGCCACGGCCACCCGCGACTCGGGCCCCACTCCCCTGGCGGCCAGGACCCGGGCCAGCCTGGTGGCGGCGGCGTCCAGCTCGGCGTGGGTGAGCGAGGTGTCGCGCCAGGTCACGGCGGTCGCGGCAGGCTCGGGCCTGGCGGCGGCGTACGCGCCGGCCAGCGTCCCCGCCACGGCGGCCCGGGACGCGTACGGTGCCACGCCGGCGCGGGACGCGAACGGCGCCACGGCGGGCCGGGACCCGATCGGCGACGCGGCGGGCCGGGGCAGGGCGGCCTCGCGTTCGGCTCCGGTGAGCAGGTCCAGTCGTGACACCGGCGTGTCAGGGGCCGTGACGAGCCGGTCGAGCACCCGGGTGACCAGGTCGAGCAGGTTCCTGGCGCGTTCCTCACCGACCAGCTCCACGTCGTACTTGATCTCCAGGGTGAGCCGCTCGCCGGGGAAGACGACCAGGGAGACCGGGTAGTGCGGCGAGTCCGTGCCGGTGAAGCCGCGCAACTCCAGCCCGGACCGCTCGCCTGCGCGCGCGGCGGGGAAGTTCTCCACCACGACCATGGTGTCGAAGAGCTCGCGGACCCCCGCGAGCCGGGCCAGCTCGGCGAGGCCGACGTGCTGCGCGTCGAGCAGGTCGCCCTGCACCCCGTGCAGGCGGTCGGCGATCTCTCCCAGGGTCTCCTCAGGCCGCCAGGACATCGGCACGGGGATGGTGTTGATCAGCAGGCCGACGATGCTCTCGACGCCGGGCAGCCGCCCGCCGCGGCCGGACACCGTGGAGCCGAAGACCACGTCGTCCCGCCCGAGCAGCCGGCCCAGCAGCAGGCCCCACGCAGCGTGCACGAGGGTGCTCAGCGTCACGCCCCGCTCGCGGGCCGCGGCGACGACCACGCCGGCGGGCAGCTCGCCGTGGACGCTCGCGTGCCTGGACACCGCGTACGTGGCCGGGAACAGGCGTGTCGCGGAGTCCACCCCGGCCAGCGCGGTGCCCCACACGTCGCGGGCGGCGGCCCGATCCAGCCCGGCCACCGCCTCCACGTGATCGCGGAACGTCACCACGGGCGCGGGCAGCGCGGCGCCGCGCTCGTAGGCCTCGACGACGTCGCCGAAGACCAGCGGGTACGACCAGCCGTCGGCGATGATGTGGTGCATGGTCTCCACGAGCCGATGGTCGGTGTCGCCGAGCGAGACCAGCGCATAGCGCAGCAGCGGCGCGGCCGCCAGGTCGAACGGCTCGGCCAGCTCGGCGGCGGCCAGGGCGGCCAGCCGTTCGCGGGCCTCGGCCGCGTCCAGCCCGCTCAGGTCGGCCGTGCGCCACGGCACCTCGACCGTGCCGGCGATCACCTGGACCACCCGGCCGTCGGCCAGCTCCTGGAAGCTCGCCCGCAGGGCGTCGTGGCGGTGCACCGTCGCGGTCACCGCCCGGCGCAGCGCCGCCGGGTCGACCGGGCCGGACAGCTCGGCCACCTGCTGCACCACGTAGGTGTCGGTGTGGCCGGCGCCGAAGGACGCGTGGAAGTACATGCCCTCCTGGAGCGGCAGCAGCGGCAGGACGTCGCGGGCGCCGGCGAACCGGTCGGCGTCCTCCTGCGTGAGCGCGACCAGCGGGAAGTCCGACGGGGTGTGCCCGGCCAGGTCGGCACAGCGAGTGAGGGCCGTCAGCGCGGCCAGCCACAGCCCGGCCAGCTCGGCGACCTCCCCGGCCGCCATGACGCCGGACGGCCAGGACAGCGTGGCCGAGAACGAGGGCCCGTCCGGTCCGTCCTGAGCCAGGGCGTTGATTTCCAGCCCCATCGCGAGGTTGTCCGGGTGGACGCCCTCGCGCAGGGTGCCGCCGCCGGCGGCGAAGCGGCCCAGGTAGTTGAAGAGGATCTGCGGCGGCTGCGGGAGATCGAGCCCGTCGAGGTGGCGCAGGACTCCGTGGCCGAGCCCCTTGCGCGGCACCGCGCGCAGTTGCTCCTTGACGGCCTTGGCGGCCCTGGCCAGCCCGGGGCCGGCCGCAGTGACCTCGTCCCAGCTCAGCGGCCCGGGATCGAGGCGTACGGGGTGAATGGCGGTGAACCAGCCCACGGTCCGCGACAGGTCGGCGGCGCCGGCGAGGTCACCGTCACGGCCGTGGCCTTCGAGGCTGAGGAGCACGGCGGAGCCGTCGCCGCGCCCGTGCACGCGCCGCCACCGGGCGAGCGCGACGGCGAAGCCCGTCAGCAGCACGTCGTTGACGCCGCCGTGCATCGCGGCGGGCACGGCGCCCAGCAGGGCCGCGCTCGTCTCCACAGGCAGGGACACGGTCAGCGACCGGACGGAGGCGGCCGTGTCGACCGCGGGATCCAGCGGGCGGGCGCCCAGCGGCGGATCGTCGGTGGCCAGGACGTCGCGCCAGTGGCCGGCCTCGTCGCGGAAGGAGGGACGCGCGTCCTGGATCGCCGACGCCCAAGCGCGGAAGGACATCGGGACGGGGTCCAGCTCGGGTTCGCGGCCGGCCAGCAGGTCCGTCCAGGCGCGGGCGAGGTCGTCGGCGATCACGCGCCAGGAGACGCCGTCGATGACCAGGTGGTGGATGACCAGCAGCAAGTGACCGGGGCCAGGGCCGCGGTCGGACCAGACCGCCTGGAGCATGATGCCGCGCGCCGGGTCCAGCCGCCCGGCCACCTCCTCGGCAACGCGCCGCCCGGCGTCCGTCACAGCGTCCGTCACAGCGTCCGCCACAGCGTCCGCCACAGCGGACCGTCCTGAGGCAGGGTCCGCGCCGGGCAAGGGTGCTTCCTGCACCGTGCAGAGCGCGGACGCGTCGAACCCCTCCGGCGGCGGCACCGACAGCGTCCACGTGTCGCCGTCGCGGTCGAGCCGGGCCCGCAGCAGGTCGTGGCGGACGCAGAGCGCCCGTACCGCCTGTTCCACCTGCCGCACGTCCAGACCGGCGGGGACGGGCAGGACCATCGACTGGTAGAAGAGCTCCAGGGGCGTGCGGGCCAGCATCGTCTCGGCGAGCATCGGAGTGAGCGGAACCGTCCCGGTCGCGGGCACGCCAGGATCGTGCGCCTCCCGCGGCGCCGGCTGCGGGAGGGCGGCGGCCAGCGCGCGCACGGTGCGGCGGCGGAAGACGTCGCGCGGGGTGAGGTTCATGCCCGCCTTTCGCGCCCGGCCCGTCACGGCGATCGAGGAGATGCTGTCGCCGCCGATGGCGAAGAAGTCGTCGTCGACGCCGACCTCGGCCAGGCCGAGGACCTCGGCGTAGATGGCCGCCAGGGCCTGTTCCCGCTCGCCGCCCGGAGCCTGCCGCGCGCCGCCGCCGGGCGCGACGGGCTCGGGGAGCGCCGCCACGTCGAGCTTGCCGTTGACGGTGAGCGGCAGCTCGTCCACCACCCCGTACAGGGCGGGGACCATGTAGCCGGGCAGCCGTTCGGCCAGCGCCGCGCGCAGGCCGGCGGGAAGCTCGTCGCGGGCGGCGCCGGGCGCCGGGATCACGTACGCGACCAGCTTCTTCAGCCCGGGCACCGCAGGATCAGGGCGGGCGATCACGGCGGCCTGGCGCACCCGCGGGTGGGCCGACAGCGCCGACTCGACCTCGCCGAGCTCGACCCGGTATCCGCGGATCTTCACCTGGTCGTCGACGCGGCCGAGGAAGTCGAGGTTGCCATCGTCGCGCTGGCGTACGAGGTCGCCGGTGCGGTACATGCGCCCGCCGGGCACGAACGGGTCGGCGACGAAGCGGGCGGCCGTCTGCCCGGGGGCGTGCAGGTAGCCGTGGGCCAGGCCGGCGCCCGCCACGTGGAGCTCGCCCACCACGCCCGCGGGCACGGGGCGGAGCCACCCGTCCAGCACGTACGCGCGGGTGTTCCAGATGGGACGGCCCACGACGGGGGTGGCGCTGTCGCGGGTGCCCGCGCCGAGCGTGTTGATCGTGTACTCGGTGGGCCCGTACAGGTTGTACCCCTCGGGGCCGCCCGGCTCGCTCAGCCGGTCCCAGACGCTCTCGCTGACGGCCTCGCCGCCGAGCAGCACCAGGCACGGGGTGTGCCCGCTGTCGAGCAGGCCCTCCTCGAACAGCAGGTGGGCGTAGGTCGGGGTGACGTTGACGACGTCGATCCTGTTGGCCTGGCAGTACGCGACGAGCGCGGTGGCGTCCCTGCGCAGCTCCTCGTCGCAGATGTGCACCTCGTGGCCCTCGACCAGCCACAACAGCTCCTCCCACGACATGTCGAACGAGAACGACACGGTGTGCGCGATGCGCAGCCGCTGCCGCCCGGTCCGGCGCGCGGTCGGGCCGAAGATCTCGGCCCGGTGGTTGAGCTGCATGTTGGTCAGCCCGCGATAGGGCGTCACCACGCCCTTGGGCCGGCCGGTGGATCCGGAGGTGTAGATGACGTAGGCGGGCAGGTCGCCCGGCACGTCCACGGTGAGCGGGCCGGCCGCGAAGGCGTCCAGGTCCGGGAGCACGCACCGCCCGCCGAGCCGCCGCTGGTGCTCGGCCAGCGCCGAGTCCGGGTCGGCGCAGACCAGGACGACGGGGCGGGCGTCGTCAAGCATGGCGGCCAGCCGGTCGATCGGATGGTCGAGGTCCAGCGGCAGGTAGGCGGCGCCGGCGCGCAGGACGCCGAAAAGCGAGACGACCATCTCGACGCCGCGGGGCAGCCCGAGCGCGACGATCCTGCCCGGGCCCGCGCCCTGCGACCGAAGCAGCCGGGCGCACTGGTTGATCCGGCCGTCCAGCTCGGCGTAGGTCAGCCGCCGCTCCCCGAAGACGAGGGCGACCTCGCCGGGGCACGCGCGGGCCCGCTCGGCCAGCAGGTCGGCGATCGTCGCCGTGCCGATCGGATGCTCGGACGCCGCCCACTGCTGGGCCAGCTCGTCGCGCTCCTCGTCGAGCATCAGGTCGAGCGCGCCGACCGGCACCGCGAGGCCGTCGGCCAGCGTCGCCAGCAGCCGGGTGAACCGGCGCACCATCCGCCGGGCGCCGGGCTCGGGCACGTCGGGCCGGTACTCCAGCTTGATCCGCAGGTTGGCGCCGGGGGTGAGCACCCAGGTGAACGGGTAGTGGGTGCTGTCGGCGTAGTCGACGCCGACGATGCCGTGCTCGCGTTCCAGGTCGGTGAACGTGGTGTCGGTCAGGAAGTTCTGCAGCACGTACAGCGTGTCGAACAGGTGCTCCTGGCCGCACGCGCGGTGGATGTCGCCGAGGCCGAGGTATTCGTGCGGCGCCAGGTCCACTCGGTCGTTCTGGGCGCGGCGGGCCAGGTCGAGCACGGTGGTGCCGGGCGAGGGCGCCACCCTTGCCGGGACCGTGTTGAGGAACAGGCCGATCACGTTCTCGATGCCGGGCAGCTCGGCCGGGCGGCCGGCCACGGTCGTGCCGAACACCACGTCCGGGCGGCCGGACTCGTAGCCGAGCAGGATGCCGAGCGCGGCGGTCAGCAGCGCGTTGAGCGTGACGCCACCGCGGGCCGCCTGTTCGCCCAGCCGCGTGGTGACCTCGGCGGGCAGCGCGGCGAGGATGCGCTCGGACGGCACCGGCTCCCGGCCGATGGCCTCCGGCGCCAGGACCGTCGGCTCGTCGACTCCCGACAGGGCCGCTCGCCAGGCGGCTGCGGAGGCGTCGCGGTCGCGGGTGCCGATCCAGGCGAGGTAGTCGGCGAACGTGCTCTCCGCCGGAGGGAGCGCGGCGCGCGTGCCGCCCGAGCCGTAGAGCGCGAACAACTCGCGCAGGACCAGCTCGCGTGACCAGCCGTCCCACAGCAGGAAGTGCGAGGTCAGCAGGAGCCGGTCGCGCCCGTCCCGCAGGCGTACGACGGTCAGCCGCACCAGGGGCGGGCGGGCCAGGTCGAACGGCTCCTCCCGGTCGGCCCGCGTCACCGCGTCGAGCCGGCCGTCCTGCTCCGCCAGGTCGACGACCCGTACCTCGGCGGGCACGTCCGCGGCGATGAGCTGCGAGCCGCCGTCCGCGGCGAACCCTGCGCGCAGGGTGGGGTGGCGGCGCAGCAGCGCCGCGAAGGCCTCCGTCATGGCGTGGACGTCGACGCGCCGGTCGAGGTCGAAGACGTTCTGCGCTATGTAGGTGCTGCTGCTCTCCGCGAAGGCCGCCTGGTAGTAGACGCCCTGCTGGAGCGGCGACAGCGGCCAGACCTCGCCCTCCGTGACCCCCGCTGCGGGCGGCTCCGCCTCCCGCAGGGACGCGGCGAGGGCGGCGGGCGTACGCAGGCGGAACACGTCCCGGATGGTGAGCTCGACGCCGTCCTTGGCGAGCAGGCTGACGAGGCGGATGGCGAGGATGCTGTCGCCGCCGACGGTGAAGAAGTCGTCATGGACGCCCATGCCTTCGACGCCGAGCAGGGCGCCGGCCCGGGCGCAGATCATCGCCTCCTCCGCGGTCCGCGGCCGCCCGCCCCTGACGCCGGGTTCGGGGTCGGGTAGCGCGCGGCGGTCGCGTTTGCCGTTGGGCAGAGCAGGCAGCCGGTCCAGCACCGTCACCGTCGCGGGCAGCAGGTAGGGAGGCAGGTCGGCGCGGAGCAACGCGCGCAGCCCCTGGGGGTCCAGCTCCTCCCCCGGCGCGGCCACCACGTAGGCGTGCAGCGCCCCGCCCCGCACCGCCACCGCCGCGTCGGACACCCCGGCGCGGCGCATCAGCGCGGCTTCGAGCTCGCCCGGCTCGACCCGGTAACCGTTGATCTTCACCTGGTCGTCCGCCCGGCCGAGGAACTCGACCCGCCCGTCGGGTGTCCAGCGGCCGAGATCTCCCGTGCGGTAGAGGCGAGCGCCGTCGCCGAACGGGTCGGCCACGAACCGGCCCGCGGTCGTCCCCGACCGGCCCAGATAGCCGCGGGCGAGCTGGGCGCCGCCGACGTAGATCTCGCCGGGCGCGCCGGGCGGCACTAGCTGGAGCGCGGAGTCGAGCAGGTAGAGCCGCGTGCCCGGCACCGGCCTGCCCAGCGTCACCGGCTCCCCCGGGTCCACCTCGCCTTGGAGCACATCTCCCGCGACCTCCGACGAGCCGTAGGAGTTGACGATCCTGGCCTCGGGCGACGCCCGGCGCAGGGAGCGTACGCAGGCCTGGCCGAGCGCTTCGCCGCTGCAGACCCAGCGGTTTAGCGTGGTGAGCCGCTCGGGCGCCGTGTCGGCGAGCGCCGCGGCCAGGCTCGGTACGGCGAGCAGCTGGGTCGCCCCCGACCGCTCCACGAGCCGGGCCAGCGCCGCCCCGTCGGTGGCCTCCTCGTCGCCTGCGATGACCGTCGTCGCCCCGGCGACCAGCCCGCCGAGCAGCTCGGTCGTACCGTCGATGAAGCTCAGCGAGCTCTTGGCCAGCCGTACCCGCGCATCCCACGCCGCCGCCCAGGTGAGCCGGTTGGCGAGCGCTCCGTGGGTGCCCACGACCGCCTTCGGCCGGCCGGTCGAGCCGGAGGTGTAGACGACGGAGACCGCGTCCAGCGGGGTCACGGGCGTGCCCGCCGCGGCCCGGCCCGCGGCGGCGGCCCGGACGGTGAAGGAGGGCAGGTCGTGCGGGGGCAGCGTCCTGGCGTTCGCCTCGTCGGTGAGGAGGCAGGCCGGGCGCGCGTCGCCGAGCATGAACTCGATCCTGGCCGCCGGGTAGCCGGGATCGACGGGCAGGTAGGCGGCCCCGGCCCGCATGACGCCGAGCAGGGCCGCGGCCATGTCCGCGGAACGGCTCGTCGCCACCGCGACGATGTCGCCGCGCCGTACGCCGGCCGCGGCCAGCGTGCCGCACACCCGCCGGGCCCGGTCGTCCAGCTCGGCGTAGGTGAGCGTGACCCCGGCGGACATGACGGCGGCGCGCTCGGGGTGCTCGGCTACCTGGCGGGCGAACAGGTCCAGCGCGGAGGCGCCACTGACCGCAGCACCGGCGTCGGCTCCGGCTCCGGCGGCCAGTAGGTGCCGGCGCTGCTCGACCGACACCAGCTCCACCTGGCCGCACGGCAGCGTGGGGTCGTCGGCGAGGGCGGCGAGCAGCCTCTCGTACTGCCCGATCAGCAGGCCGGCCGAGGTCGCGGAGACCATCCGCCGGTCGTGGGTCAGCGTGAGCACGATCCGATCGCCGGGCTTGGCCATCAGCGTCACCGGATAGTGCGGCGCCTCGATCGTGTCGATCCCGGCGATGGCGAGGTCGCCCTGCTCCGCGGAGGGCTCCGGGTAGTTCTCGACGACCACCAGCGTGTCGAACAGCTCGGCCGCGCCCAGCCGGCGGTGCAGCGCGGCCAGCGAGACGTGCTCGTGCTCCATCACCTCGCGCTGCGTCCGCGCGAAGCGGCGCAGCACGTCAGCCAGCGGGTCGGCCGGCTGCCACCGTACCCTCGCCGGCACGGTGTTGATCAGCAGCCCGACCATCGCGTCGATGCCCGCCGGTTCGGCGGACGCGCGGCCGGACACGGCCGAGCCGAACGTCACGTCGTCGCGACCGGTCAGCCGCCCGACGAGGATCCCCCAGGTGGCGGCGAGCACCGAACCGACGGTGAGCCCGTTCCCCTGCGCCCATGCCCGCAGGCGGTCGCCGAGATCGCCCGGCAGCTCCCGCCGGACGCGGCCGAACCCGCCACCGCCGAACCCGCAACCGCCGGACCCGACGCCGTTGGGCCCACCGCCGCCGGGCCCGCCGAGCGCGTCGGCCGTCTTGCCAGCCAGCGTGCCGGCCAGCGTGCCGGCCAGCATGGTCGGTTCGCGCACGCCGGCCAGGGCCTCGGCCCACGCCTCGATCGCGGTGTCGGTGTCCTGCGCCGCGAGCATCCTCAGGAACTCCCGGTAGGGCCGCGGTTCGGGCAGCGGCCTGTCCTCGTGGAGGGCCAGCAGGTCGCGCAGGAGCAGCGGCACCGACCAGCCGTCGGCCAGGATGTGGTGCACGGTGTGGACGAGGGCGTGCCGCCGCGGCCCGAGCTTCACCAGCGCGAAACGCATGGCCGGCGGCCGGGCGAGGTCGAACGGCGCCGACCGCTCGGCCGCGGCGATCTCCTCCAGGAGGGGCTGGGCGAGGTCGAGGTCGCTGAGGTCCTCGCTGCGCCACGGCGCCTGCGGACGGCCCGCGATCACCGACACCACCTGCCCGTCGCCGGTGGTGCGGAAGGCCGCGCCCAGGTTAGGGTGGCGGCCGAGCAGCCGTTCGGCCGCGGTACGCAGGCGCTCGCCGTCCAGCGGCCCGGTGAGCTCGATGATCTGCTGGACGACGTACGGATCGCTGCCGGGGTCGAGGGTTGCGTGGAAATACAGGCCGGTCTGCAGCGGCGAGAGCGGCAACACGTCCTTCAACGCCGGCGAGTCCGCCTCGATGGCGGTCACGTCGGCCTGTTCCAGCTGGACGAGCGGGAAGTCCGAGGGGGTGTGCCCGGCGACCGTGTCACTGGTGGCGATGTCGGTGAGGGTCTGCGTCCACAACGCGGCCAGTTCCCGTACGCGGCCTTCGTCGAGCACGCCCGCCGGCCAGCTGAACGTGGTCGTCAAGACCGGCCCGCCGGCCGTGTCGACGGCAACAGAGTTGATCTCCAGTACGCGCGGCAGCGGCATGCGCGGATCCCGCCGCTCGACCACGATCTCGCCGCCGCCGGCGGGCGCCCAATCACCGGCCCGACCGCCGGCCAGGCCGTCAGCACGACCGTCGGCCCGCTCGTCGGCCCGGGCGTCAGCGCGGTCGCCACCGCGGCCGGAGACCCGGTCGGAGGTCGGGTCGGAGGGCCGATCGGAGGTCGGGTCGGAGGTCGGGGCGTCGGCTGGAGTGGCGTCGAAGCGTCCGAGGTAGTGGACGAGCACCTGCGGCGTGACGGCCAGGTCAGGACGCGGCCCCTCCCCCAGGTAGCGCAGCACCCCGTAGCCGAGCCCGCGTTGCGGCACCCGGCGGAGCTGTTCCTTGACCGCTTTTACCGCCTCGCCCGAGGTCCCGGAGCCGGGGTCGATCACGGCGGGGTACAGGGTGGTGAACCAGCCGAAGGTACGCGAGAGGTCGGCGTCGCCGACGGCCTCCTCCTCCCGCCCGTGCCCTTCGAGCTCCAGCAGCACCGCCGAGCCGGCGCCGCGCCAGCGTCCCACGGCGCGCGCCGCGGCGGCGACCAGCACGTCGTTCACCCCGCCGTGCACGGCGGAGGGGACCGGGCCGAGCAGGCGGCCGGCGATCGCGGCGGGGATCTCGACCGTGAGCGACCGCTCCGTGGCGACCACGTCGCGCCGCGGATCGAGCGGCCGCTCGCCGATCATCGGGTCGGGCGCCGCCGCGGTACGCCGCCAGTGGTCCTCGCCGGCGCTGAAGTCGCACTCCCGCAACCGGGTCGCCCACTGCCGGACCGAGGTGGGCGCCTCTGGCAGTTCGACGGGACGTCCCGCCCGCGCCGCCTGCCAGGCCTGGGCGAGGTCCTCCAGGAGGATGCGCAGCGACACGCCGTCCACGACCACGTGGTGGACCGCGATCGCGAGCCGCCCCTGGGCACGCGCCCCGGCGTCGAGCCAGACGAGGTCGAGCATGCGCCCGCCGGCCGGGTCGAGCCGTCCGGGGGCGGCGGCGACCTGCCGTTCCAGGTCGGCCGCGGTCTCGACGCGGGTGATCACCTCGGCGGCCGTGGGCTGCCCCGGTGGCGGCACCGTGAGCGTCCAGTGGCCGGTGCCGGTCGTCCGCGCCCGCAGCAGGTCGTGGGCGGCGAGCACCGCGTCGATCATGCTCTCCAGCTGGTCGCCGGTCAGCCCGGCGGGCGTGCGTACGGTCATCGACTGGAAGAAGCCGTCCATCGACGGCCCGATGTCCTGGAGCCACTCGGTGATGGGCGTCGGCGGCACCTCCCCGATCCCGCTCACGGCGGGCAGCCCGGCGGTGGGCGCTGCGGTGGGCGCTGCGGTGGGCGCTGCGGCGCTCACGTCGGTGACCGTGGCCGCCAGGGCGGCCGGGGTGGGGTGGGCGAACAGGTCGCGCGGGCGTACCGCGAGCCCGGCCCGCCGCGCCTGCCTGACCACGCCGATCGCGACGATGCTGTCGCCTCCCAGGGCGAAGAAGTCGTCCTCGGCCCCGACCTCGGCCGCACCCAGGACCTGCGCGAAGACCTCGCACAGGATGCGCTCGGGCTCGGTGCGGGGCGCGCGCGTGCGGGCCGCGGAAGGTTCGGCCGGCCGGGGCAGCGCCTGCCGGTCCACCTTCCCGTTGGCGGTGAGGGGGAAGCGGTCGAGGACGACGTACGCGTCCGGCACCATGTACGCCGGCAGGCGGCCGGCGCACCAGTCACGCAGTTCCGCGGCCGGGACGGCGTCGTGCGACCTCGCGTACCCGACGAGCCGCCGCCCGTTCTCGCCCACCACGACGGCGGCCTGCCGCACTTGCGGGTGGGTGGCGAGCGCGGCCTCGACCTCCTCCAGCTCCACCCGCATGCCGCGGATCTTCACCTGGTGGTCGGCGCGGCCGACGAACTCCAGCGAGCCGTCGGGAGCCCACTTGGCGAGGTCGCCGGTCCGGTACATCCGGGAGCCGTCCGCGGCGAACGGGTCGGCGACGAACCGGCCGCCGGTGAGGGCGGGAGCGTTGATGTAGCCGCGGCCGAGCAGGAACCCGGCGGCGTACAGCTCGCCCGACGTGCCCGCGGGCACCTGTTCCAGACGGTCGTCGAGGACGTACAGCCGCGTGTGCGGGTTGGGGCGGCCGATGGAGGTCGCGATGCGCTCGGCGGTGTCGCGGTAGATGACGTGCGAGACGCCGATGGTGGCCTCGGCCGGGCCGTACCCGTGGTAGAGGGTCGTCGAGAGCTGGCCGCGGAAGCGGTCGAACAGCTCCGGGGTGAGCACCTCGCCGCCGCACCACACGTGCTTCAGCCCTGACAGCAGCGAGGTCCCGCGGGCCATCTCCAGCAGGACGTCGAGCATCGACGACACGAGATAGACGAACGTCACGCCCTCGCGGGCGATCAGGTCCAGCAGGTACTGCGGGTCGCGTTCGCCGCCGGGCTCCGCGATCACCACATGACCGCCGGACACGAGCGGCAACAGGATCTCGTTGACGGAGATGTCGAACGACAGCGGCGCCTTGAACAGGGACGCGTCGCCGGGACCGAAGCCGAGGATCTCCTCCACCTGCCAGAGCAGGCGGTGGCTGATCGCCTCGTGGCGGATCATGGCGCCCTTGGGTGTGCCGGTCGAGCCGGAGGTGAACATCACGTAGGCCAGCCGGCCGCCCTGGACGGACACGGGCGGCGGCTCGGCGGGCTCGTGGGCGTACCGCCAGGAGCCCAGATCCACCTCCCGCACGCCCAGCGTGCGGACCGCTCCGGCCTCGGCGCTGACCTGGCGGCGGCGCGCCTGCGGCCAGGACGGGTCGACGGGCACGAACGCGCCGCCCGCCACCATGATCGCCAGTACGGAGACGACCATCTCGGCGGAGCGCGGAGTCGAGACGGCGACGACCTCCTCGGGGCGCAGCCCCCGCTTGTGCAGGTGTTGCGCCAGCTGGAAGACGCGGGCGCCGAGTTCCGCGTACGTCAGCCGCACGCCGGGCGCGACGACGGCCGGCGCGTGCGGGGTCCGGCGCACCTGGTCGATGAACAGGTCCGCGATCGTGGTGATCCTGGCGGGAGAGTTCGCTTCCATGGCTGCCTAACGTGATGTCGACGTGGGGGTGCGCGCCTCCCAGGCACGCCAGAGCTGCGCGTACCGGCCGCCCGCGGCGACCAGCTCCTGGTGCCGGCCCTGCTCCACGATCCGGCCGTGCTCCATGACGACGACCCGGTCGGCGGCGGCGGCCTGGGTCAGCCGGTGGGCGACGATCAGGGTGGTCCGTCCCCGGGTGGCCGCGGCGGCGGACTCCTCCAGGGTGCGCGCGCCGAGGCTGCCCGCCTCCGCGGTGGCCTCGTCGAGGATGGCGATCGCCGGGTCGACGAGGATCAGGCGGGCGAGGGCGAGTTGCTGGGCCTGGGCCGTGGTCAGCTCGTGGCCGCCCTCGCCGACCACCGTGTCGAGACCGTCGGGCAGGGCCGTCGCCCAGTCCAGGGCGCCGACGGCGGACAGCGCGGAGGCGATCTCGCCCGGCGAGGCCCCCTGCCTGGCCAGGCGCAGGTCCTCGATGAGAGGGCCGGCGAAGACGTGGACCTCCTGGGTGATGATCGCGACGTGCGCGCGCAGCCGGTCGGGCGGCAGCGCCACGCCGCCGACGGACACGGTGCCGCTGCCGGGGCGCAGGATGCCCGCGGCGATGGCCGCGAGCGTGGACTTGCCCGCGCCCGTCGACCCGACCAGCGCGACGCGGGCGCCGGCGGGCAGGCTGATGGAGACGCCGTGCAGCACCTCCGGCCCGCCGTCGTAGCCGAAGCGCACGCCGGACAGCTCCAGCCCGGCGCCGCCCGGCGCGCTCGCGCCGGCGCCAGGACAGCCCGCGTCGCCGCCGCGAGCCGCCACGCCGCCAGCGGGACGGTCGGCGTCGCCAGCGGGACGGTCGGGGCCGTCGCCCTGATCCGGCGCGAGGTCCACCACGCCGACCAGCCTGGCCAGGCTCGCCGCCGCCGCCTGCAACTCGTCGAACGTGAACAGCAGCATGCCGATGGGATTGAACAGGCGGTGGAACAGCACGGCCGCCGCGGCGCTCTGGCCGACGGTGGCGGCTCCCGACCGGACGAGGAGGAACCCGGCCACGAGGATCGCGGCCAGGCCGAAGAACTCCGCCCGGTTGACCCGGCCGACGAAACGGGTGAACAGCGTGAAGACCGACACGGAGATGTCGTGCACCTGGTGCGAGGCGTCTCCGATGTCGCGCAGCCGGCGCTGCTCCAGCCGGTAGGCGTGCACGGTGCGGGCGCCTTGCATGTTCTCGACCAGCAGTTGCGAGTTGCCGGCCACGGCGCGCCGCTCGGCGGCGTACTTCGGCGCCGCCCGCGGCAGGTACCACCGCAGCGCCGCGACGTAGAGCGGGACGGCGACCGCGCCAGCGAGCCCGAGTCGCCAGTCCATCCCGGCCATCGCCGCGATGCTCAGCACGCCCAGCAGGAAGGCGGAGATCATCGTGGGGACGACGCTGGTGGCGGCCTTGCCGATCGAGGCGGCGTCGGTGCTGACCCGTGACAGCAGATCTCCCTTGCCGACCCGTTCCAGCGTGGTGACGGGCAGGGCGAGCGCCCTGGCCACCGTACGTTCGCGCAGGTCCGCGAGCATGTGCCCGCACACCCGGCCGATCAGGTACGTGGCGGTGCCGGTGGCGGCGCCGCCGACGACGGCCGCGGCCACGATGACGACCGCGATGGGGACGATCGCCGAGACCGGCGCGTTCTCCCTGACGCGGTCGACGAGGTTGCCCAGGGCGTACGCGGGCACCACCGACGCGGCGGCGCCCACGACGCCCACCAGCGCGGCGAGCGTGCCGCCGATCCATCGCGCACGGAGTTCGAGCCGCAGCCACGCCCAGGTCCTGCGGGCGTCGGCTACGGGCAGCCTGTCTGGTCCGGTCATCGCAGCACCGCCCGGTTGTAGTCGTCGTCGGTGACGGCCAGTCCGGCGTGGGTGCCCTCGGCGGCGATCCGGCCGCCGTCGAGGACCACGACCCGATCCGTCATGGCGAGCAGGGCCGGGCTGCTCGTCACCACCACGGTGGTGAGGTGCCCTGAGCCGGGGTGGCGCAGGGCGCGCAGTCCGCGGGCGATCTCGTGCTCGGTCACCGCGTCCACGGCGGTGGTGGGGTCGTGCATCACGAGGATCGCGGGGCGTGCCGTGAGCGCGCGGGCCAGCGCCAGGCGTTGCCGCTGCCCGCCCGAGAGGCTGGCGCCCCGCTCCGCGACGACGTGGCCGAGGCCGTCGGGGTGGGCGGAGACGACCTGGTCGGCGGCGGAGGCGGCCAGCGTGGACTCGTCCAGCGGCCCGCCGGCGGTCACGTTCTCCTCGATGGTCCCGGTGAACAGGTCCGTGAGATGCGGTTCCACGAGCATCGCCCGGCGGGCGTGGTCCGGGTCGAGGTGCGCCAGATGCGTGCCTCCGATGAGGACGCCGCCTTCGTACTCGTCGGGCGCCACCCGGCCGGACAGGATCTTGACCAGTGCCTCCCCGTCGGCGGAGCGGTGGGGCACCACGCCGACGAATTCGCCGGGACGCACGTGCAGGTCGACCCCGTCCAGTGGGCCGTACCTGAGCGCCCGCAGTTCGAGGTCGGGTGAGCCGGCGTCGAGCGTCTCCGTGCCTTCGGGCAGCAGCGCGGGCGCGTCGAGGACGGTGGCGACACGGTCGGCGGACGCCCTGGCCTCGGCGACCCAGCCGGGCACGACGGCGAGCGTGCCGATGGGCTCCATCAGGAACTGCGCGAGGCCGATGACGGTGATGAGCTCGCCGGCGGTGATCGTCCCGTTGAGCGCGAACCATCCGGCCAGGATCGCGATGCCGCCGGCCAGGAGCGCGCCGCCGGCCGTGGAGGCGGACAGGTACGCGCCCTGGGTGCGCGCCGCGCGTAACGCGGCCCGCAGGGACCGCCTGCTGACCTCGTCGTAGCGGCCGGCCGCCGCGTGCTCCGCACCGATGCCGCGCAGCGGGCGCACCCCGCTGACCAGGTCGGCCGCCAGCGAGGTGGCCTCGCCGGCGAGGTTCTGCTGGTCGGTGACCCGCTTGGTGATGAGCGGGGTGGCGGCCTGGAGCCCGAGGAGCACCACGGGGGTTCCGACCAGCACGGCCAGCCCGAGTTGCACGTCGATCACCAGCAGCGCGACGGCGCTCACCGCGGTCGCCGTCACCGCCCCCGCGACGCGCGGCACGTAGTCCAGCAGGTAGGACGTGTTGTCGGTGTCGGTCGTGGCCACGGTGAGCAGGTCACCGGCACGGCGGTCGGTCCTGATCCCGCGCGGGTGCATGATCTTGGAGGCCACTTCGACGCGCAGCAGGTGCGCCTCGTCCGCGATGGCGATCATCAGCCGGCGGGCGCCGAAGCGGTAGGCCATGCTCAGGACGGTGAACAGGCCGGCCAGGACGGCCACCCAGAGCAGGAGGGCGCCGCCGTCCCCCGGGCCGATGGCCTGGTCGACGATCACCCCGATGAGGATCGGCACCAGCGACTCGCACACCTGGTGCAGGCTGATCAGGCCGGTTCCCGTGCCCAGCTGCCACCGGTTGCGCACCACCGCGCGCCACAGGACCCGCCGGCCGGTCATGGGCCGCGTCACTGCTCGGCGGCCATGCTCTCGCGCAGGCTCTTGGGCCGCAGGTCCGTCCAGTGCTCCTCGACGTAGTCCACGCACTCCTGGCGCTTGCTCTGGCCGCCTTCACCGAAGACGACCCGCCAGCCCTGCGGCACCTCCTTGAACGTCGGCCACAGGGAGTGCTGCTCCTCGTCGTTCACCAGCACGTAGAAGGTGCCGTTCTCATCGTCGAAGGGATTGTTGGACATCGTGTCTCCTGACTGCGTGGTGGGATCGGGGGATGACCAGCGGGGTGTGGGTCTCCGGGTCGTCGATGATGCGGCAGGGCAGGCCGAACACGTCCTCGATCAGCTCGGCGGTGACGATCTTCCGGGGGTCGCCCTGCGCCACGACGGCGCCCGCCTTCATCGCGATGATGTGGTCGGCGTACCGGCAGGCCTGGTTGAGGTCGTGCAGGACGGCCACCATGGTGTTGCGCTGCTCCCGGTTCAGGCGGAGGCAGAGTTCGAGCAGTTCGATCTGGTGGGCGATGTCGAGGAACGTGGTCGGCTCGTCGAGCAGCACGATCGACGTCTCCTGGGCGAGCACCATCGCCACCCAGACCCGCTGGCGCTGGCCGCCGGAGAGCGTGTCGACGAGCCGCCCGGACAGGTCGGTGACACCGGTGGCCGCCATCGCGCCCACCACGGCCGCCTCGTCCTGGGCCGACCACTGTCTGATGAGTTTCTGGTGCGGGTGGCGCCCTCGTGCCACCAGGTCGGCCACGGTGATGCCGTCGGGCGCGATCGACGACTGCGGCAGCAGGCCGAGCCGCCTGGCGACCTCCTTGGCCGGGTAGGAGTGAATGTCCCCGCCGTCCAGCACGACCTGGCCCGCGGACGGCTTGAGCAGCCGCGACAGCGCTCTGAGCAGGGTGGACTTGCCGCAGGCGTTCGGGCCGACGATCACGGTGAGCGCGCCGTCGGGGATGTCGACGCTGAGGTGCTCGCTGATCGGCCGGTGGTCGTAGCCGAGGGTGAGGTCCCTGCCGCTCAGTCTCATGAGCCCGCCTTCCGCATCGGCCTGGTCAGCAGCCAGGCGAAGTAGAGGCCGCCGAGCGACACCGTCACCACGCCCACGGGAAGCTGGGTGGGGGCGAACGCGCGCTGGCCGAACCAGTCGCTCGCGGTCAGCAGCAGCGCGCCCATGGCCGCCGAGGGCGCCAGGGCTATGCCGGCCGTACGCGTGAGCAGGCGGGCCAGCTGGGGGGCGGCGAGCGCGACGAAGGAGACGGGTCCCGCGGCGGCGGTGGCCACGGCGGTCAGCGCCACGCCGACGACGAGATAGAGCAGCCGGGCCCGTTCCGTGCGCACGCCGAGCGCGGCGGCGGCCTCCTCGCCCATCGCCAGCAGCGACAGGCGCGGCCCGAGGGCCAGCAGGCATCCGGCGAGCAACACGACCGCGGCGGCCACGGGCGGGACGTGCTCCCACTTCACCGTGTTCAGGCTGCCCTGTCCCCAGATCGCCGCGGCGACCGCCAGGCGCAGGTCGACCCTGATGACGAACCACTGGTTCACGGAGGCGAGGACCGCGCTGATCGCGATCCCCACGATGATGAGCCGGAACCCCTGCACACCCTGCTTGTACGCCAGCAGGTAGACCACCAGGGCGGCCGCGAGCCCGCCGATCAGGGCGCCCGCCGCGGTCTCGTAGTAGCCGCGGCCGACCAGCACCATCGTGACCAGCACCCCGGTGTAGGCGCCGGTGTTGAACCCGATCACGTCGGGGCTGCCGAGCGGGTTGCGCAACAGCGACTGGAAGACGGCGCCGCTCAGCCCGAGGGCCGCGCCGATGAGCAGGGCCAGCAGCACGCGCGGCAGCCGCCACTCCACGACCACCAGGCGCGTCGCGCCCGGCCCCTGCCCGGCCAGCGCCTGGATCACCTCGCCTGGCGGCACCTCGAACTCTCCGGTGCCCAGCCCGAGCACGGCGACCGCCGCGGCCGCGAGGCCGAGCACGGCGCAGACGAGCGCCGTGCGCGCGCCGAACCTGACGGATGCGCGGGACCGGCGGACGATGACGACCCGGTGCCCGAAGTCCACCCCGCTCACGGGCTCGTCACCACCCGCCGGCGGATCAGCCAGATCAGCACCGGCGCCCCCAGGAACGCGGTGACGATCCCGGCCTGCAGTTCGGCGGGTCGGATCAGCACCCGTCCCGCGACATCGGCGCCGAGCAGGAGGATCGGAGCGCAGATCACCGTGTACGCGAAAATCCACCGCTGGTCGGGCCCGACGATCCGGCGGACGGCGTGCGGGACCATCAGGCCGATGAACCCGATCGGGCCCACCGCCGCGGTCGCCGCACCCGTCAGGAGCGCCACCGAGACCACCGACAACACGCGTGTCCGGGTGACGCCGGCGCCCAGCGAGCGGGCGAGGTCGTCGCCCAGCGCGACGGCGTTGAGCGAGCGGGCGGCGGCGAACGCCAGAACCAGGCCGGCCAGGATGAACGGCGCGACCGCTTCGGCGATGGGCAGCGGCCGGCCGCCGAGCATGCCGACGTCCCAGAAGCGCAGGTAGTCGAAGGCTCGCGGCTTCAGGAGCCGGATCGCAGCCGAGACGCCCTCCATGACGGCGCCGAGCGCCACGCCCGCGAGCGTCAGCCGGAGCGGCGTTGCCTCTCCGCGACCGATCGAGCCGAGCGTGTAGACGAGGACGGTGGCGAAGGCCACCCCGGCGAACGCGAACCACACGTACGACCAGATGGAGGTCAGGCCGAGGACCCCGATCGCGAACACGACGAAGAGCGCCGCTCCCGCGTTCATTCCGAGGATCTGCGTGTCCGCCAGCGGGTTGCGCGTCACCGCCTGAATGACCGCTCCCGAGACGCCGAGCGCGGCTCCCGCCAGCAGCCCCAGCACGGTCCTCGGAACCCGCAGCTCGCGCACGATCGCGTGGTCGTCGCTGTCCGCGACGTGGGCGAACGCGTCCCAGACCGTGCCGAGGCCGATGTTCTTGGTGCCGACGGCGATGCTCAGGACGCACGTGGCGACGAGCGCCGCCACGAGCACGAGCAGCCAGCCGCTCCGGCCGGCGTTGCCCGCGGCGACGCCCGCCGGCCGGTCCGCCGGTGCGGCCGGCCGGCGATCGGAGAGGATCACTACGTCGCCGCCCTGGCCCGCCGCATGTGGCCGGCCAGCAGCGAGTCGCGGATCTCGCCGGCCCGGACGGCGGTGGCGGACAGGAGCGTCGAGGTGAGGCCGTGGGTGTGTTCACCCGCTCCTTGCAGGTAGATGCCCGCCGACACGTGCGCGGGCGTCTCGACGCGGTAGTCGCGGCCTATCCTGAGCCGGTCCTCGTCGTCGCGCAGGCATAACTTGGCGGCCTGGCCGAGAACGGCGCCGATGTCCTGGGGCCGGTAGCCCGTGGCGTGGACGAGGAGGTCCGCTTCGAGCACCTCGTGCTCGCCGGTGGGCAGATATTCCACCGTGACGTCGAGCCGGTCGTCCCGTTCGCCGATCTCGCGGATGCGTGAGGCGCGCAGGACGCGCAGCCGCTCGCCGCCCTGGACCTTCTCCCGGTACATGGTCCGGTAGAGGGACTCGATGAGGTCCATGTCCACCACGGAGTAGTTGGTGCCGCGGTGGTAGTCGAGCAGGGACTGCTTGACGGCCGACGGAGCGCCGAAGAACGTGTCGACGGCCTCGGGATCGAAGATCTGGTTGGCGAAAGGGCTGTCATCGGCCGGGGTGTAGCCGTATTTGGCGATGACGGCGCAGATTTCCGCGTCGGCGAAGGTGCGGTGCAGGTAGTCGGCCGTCTCGGCCGCGCTCTGGCCGGCTCCGAGCACCAGCGCCCGCCGTACCGGGATCCCGGCCTCCTTGAGGGCGGCCACCCGGGGCAGCAGCTCGCTGTTGTGCCACACCCTGTCGGAGACGACCGTTCCCGGCGGCAGGTGCGGCTCCAGCCCGGTGGCGACGCAGAGGTTGCGGGCCCGCCGTACGGTGGTGTGCCCGGGACGCTCCGGGTCCGTGCTGATCACGTCGAACGCGGGGATGCCACCGCCCTCCGCGGTCACCGGCTCGACGGACACGACCTCCTCGGCGTACGCGACCAGGTCGCGCACCCGCTCGGCCGCCCACTCGAAATAGGCGTGGAACTCGATCCGCAGCGGGAAGAGCGTCTTGTGGTTGAGGAAGTCCACCAACCTGCCGCTGTCCTTCAGGAAGCACAGAAAGCTGAAATCGCTGGCGGGCTCGCGCAGGGTGACCAGGTCTTTCAGGAATGACACCTGCATGGTCGCGTCGTCGAGAAGCATCCCCTTGTGCCAGCCGAAGCCGGGCTGCTTCTCCAGGAATCGCATGTGAAACCGTTCGGGTGCCGGGACCCGGGCGTTGTGCTCCCGCAAGGCGATCGCCAGCGCGAGGTTCGATGGGCCGAAGCCGATTCCCAGGATGTCGTAGGTGCCGTTGAGTCTGCTCAGCAGTGTCTCCACCGAGGCATCGCCTCCCTCTGCGGCAGATGCTAGATTAGGTTAGCCTAACCTTGCAAGGAGGGTCGTCCGCCCCGAAAGGGAGGTGGCCGCTCCCGGCCATGACCGGGATCCGGCACACCTCGGAGCAGCATCTTGTGACGCGAACCTCGCGATCGACGGGACCGGCGACCGGGCGGGCGACCGGCGCGGAAAGGGACGGCGCGTGGCTTTTCGGGACCGCTCCCACTGGGAATGACCGTCTCAAGATCGAGGAAGACGGGGGTGGGGGCATGCCGTTGGACGTGGCGGCGCGGGAGGCGTTCCTGGCGGAGCCGCACATCGCGAGCCTCGCCGTGGAGACCGGTGAGAGGCGGGGGCCGCTGAACGTACCCGTCTGGTACGACTACCGCCCCGGCGGCGAGATCCGGTTCCTGACCGACGGCGACTCGGTCAAGGCCCGGCTGATCGCGAAGGCGGGCAGATTCTCGATGCTGGTGCAGCGGGTCAGCCCGACCTACCGGTACGTGTCGGTGGAGGGGCCGCTGGTGCGTTCCGACCCGACGACGCTGGAGGATCTGACGCGCATCTCGGCCCGTTACCTGCCGCCCGACGCCGTGTCGGGTTACGTGCAGGGCTCCGACCTGCACGCACTCGTCACGTTCAGGATGCGGCCTGAACGCTGGCTCTCCGCCGACCTGGGCGCCCTGGGCTGAGCGGAAACGGTATTTTTGGCCCCGTGACTGCTATCGATCCCACCTCGACCGGCGCGTTCGGCACCGGCCTCGCGACCATCGCCTCCGACGGCACCGTGCTCGACACCTGGTTCCCCGCACCCGAGCTGGGCGACGCGCCCGTCTCGGGCACCGAGCGGCTCCCCGCCGGCGAGGCCGGCGAATTGGCCGGGCTGACCGGGCCCGACGAGGCGCGGGGCGTGGAGGTGGTCGCGGTGCGCACCGGCATCGCCAAGCTCTCCGAGGCCCCCGTCGACGCGCACGACGTCTACCTGCGCCTGCACCTGATCTCCACGCGCCTCGTCAGACCGCACGGCGTCAACCTCGACGGCATCTTCGGCCTGCTGGCCAACGTGGTGTGGACCAACGCGGGCCCGTGCCCGGTGCCGGGCTTCGAGCGCACACGCCTGCGGCTACGGGCCAGGGGCGCGGTGACGGTGTACGGCGTCGACAAGTTCCCGCGAATGGCCGACTACGTGATGCCGTCCGGCGTGCGGATCGCCGACGCCGACCGGGTGCGCCTGGGCGCGCACCTGGCGAGCGGCACCACCGTCATGCACGAGGGCTTCGTCAACTTCAACGCCGGCACGCTGGGCGCCTCGATGATCGAGGGCCGGGTCTCGGCCGGCGTGGTGGTCGGCGACGGCTCCGACGTGGGCGGCGGCGCGTCGATCATGGGGACGCTGTCGGGCGGCGGCAAGCAGGTCATCTCGATCGGTGAGCGCTGCCTGCTGGGCGCGAACGCCGGCATCGGCATCTCGCTGGGCGACGACTGCGTGGTGGAGGCCGGACTCTACGTGACGGCGGGCACGAAGGTCGCCCTGCCCGGCGGCCGGGTGATCAAAGCCGCCGAGCTGTCGGGGGCGAACGGCATCCTGCTGCGGCGCAACTCACAGTCGGGCGCGGTGGAGGCCGTGCCGCGCGAGGGCGGCACCATCGAACTCAACGCCGCCCTCCACGCGAACTGACCCGCGCTTTTCTTTCTTTCCTTTACGGCTTCGCCCGGTTCAGCCACCCGCCGCAGGTGACTGAACACCGCGAAGCCGTAAAGGAAAAGCCGCCAAGAAGGTCGGGTCAGTGCGCGTGGGACACGGCGGAGCCGATGGTGTGGACGCGCAGGGCGTTGGTGGAGCCCGGGGTGCCGGGAGGTGAGCCGGCCACGATGACGACCTTGTCGCCCTTCTCCAGCCGCCCCGACGACAGCAGCGAGGCCTCGACCTGCCGCACCATGTCGTCGGTGTGGTGGACGAACGGCACGTGGAACGTCTCCACCCCCCACGTCAGCGAGAGCTGCCCCCGCACGTGGGGCGCCGACGTGAACGCCAGTAGCGGGATCGGCGAGCGGTAGCGGGCCAGCCGCCGCGCCGTCTCGCCCGACATCGTGAACGCCACCAGCGCCTTGGCCCCGACGATCGCGCCGACCTCGGCCGCGGCCCTGGCGATGGCGCCGCCGGTCGTCTCCGGCATGCGCTCCAGCGTGTGGGTGGCGTGCAGGGAGTGCTTCTCCGCGGCGCAGGCGATGCGGTCCATCGTGGAGACGGCCTCGATCGGGTAGTTGCCGACGGAGGTCTCGCCGGACAACATGACCGCGTCGGCGCCGTCCATGACCGCGTAGGCCACGTCGGAGGCCTCGGCGCGGGTGGGGCGCGGGGAGCTCATCATGGAGTCGAGCATCTGGGTGGCGACGATGACCGGGCGGGCCTTCTCGCGGCACAGCTCGATGATGCGCCGCTGCACGATCGGCACCTGCTCGAGCGGCAGCTCGACGCCGAGGTCGCCGCGGGCCACCATGATGCCGTCGAAGGCCTCGACGATGTCGGGGAGGCGGTCGACGGCCTGCGGCTTCTCGATCTTGGCGAGCAGCGGGAGGCGCACGGCCTCCTGCTCCATGATGTTGCGCACGACGTCGGCGTCGGACGGGCGGCGGACGAACGACAGGGCGATCATGTCGCATCCGGTGCGCAGCGCCCAGCGCAGGTCGGCTTCGTCCTTGTCGGTCAGCGCGGGGGCGCTGACGTTGACGCCGGGCAGGTTGAGGCCCTTGTTGTCGGAGATCATGCCGCCGATGACGACGCGGGTGGCAATGCGGTCGCCGTCGACGCGGGTGGCCTCGAGCACGAGGCGGCCGTCGTCGACGAGGATCGTGTCGCCGGGGCGGACGTCGTTGGGCAGCCCCTTGTAGGTGGTGGAGACCTGCTCGCGGTCGCCTGGCACATCTTCGGTGGTGATGGTGAAGACGTCGCCGAAGCCCAGCCTGACGGGGCCCTCTTCGAACGTGCCGACACGGATCTTGGGGCCCTGCAGGTCGGCGAGCACGCCTACACCGCGGCCGAGGTCGGCCGCCACCTCCCTGACCCGGTCGTAGACCTCCCTGTGCAGGTCATGGTTGCCATGACTGAGGTTGAACCGTGCCACGTCCATGCCGGCGGCGATCAGCTCGTGCAGGCGTTCTTTGGACGATGTGGCGGGGCCGAGAGTGCAGACGATTTTCGCGCGACGAGTCACGAGTCCTACCTTAATTGGTACAGACCACTTAACAGTCACTGACGACCGAGAACGTACCCGCGGAAGGGGAACAGAACGAGAACGGCGCCTCCCAGACAGGCCAAGTTCGTGTACTGCTCCGGGCGGCTCACGCCGTCATGGTTCGGTGGTGGCGGCCTTCCAGGCGTCCACGATGCCGTGGCCATAGAAACCGTTGTCCGCTTTGTCGCCCTCGCACTCGTGCGTCTCGGTCTTGTTGTAGATCTTGTAGACGTAGCGGCGGGGTGTCGGGCACGCCTTCTGGGTCGCGGTCTTGTAGAGCAGTCGCTCGGTGGTGGCCGGGTCCAGGTGGAGTCCGCCTTCGCCAGGCTTGCCGAAGCGGCTGATCAGGATCGCCGCGACCCCGGTGGCGTGCGGGGAGGCCATGGAGGTGCCCTCCAGAAACTGGTAGTACGAGCAGCGGCCGTCCTTGCAGTCCTTGACCACGTCCGCGCCCTTGGGGTCGCCCTTGGCGTCGATGCGCCCGGACGCGCGCAGCACGTGCTCGGGTGCGGCGGCCAGGATCCCTCTGTCGGCCTTGGCGCCCTGACCGTCGAGGATGTCGCCTCCGGGCGCGGCCAGGTCGGTCTGCTCGACGCCGTAGTCGCTGTAGATCGCCTTGCGCCCCGAGGGACCGACCGCGGAGACGGAGATGACGCCGCCGGACTCCGCGGGCACGTTGACGCAGGAGTTGTCGATCTCGCGTTCCTTCTCGTCGCCCTTCGGGTAGCCGGGGCTCTGGTCGTCGACCTTGGGATGGCCGAGGTCGGTGCCGCCGTTGCCGAGGGCGGAGATGAGCGTGACGCCCTTCTTCCTGGCATAGTCCAGGGCTCGCTGCATGCCGGTGATGACGGCCTGCTGCTCCAGTTGCTGCTTCTTGGTGTCGGCCGCGTTGGCCGTGCAGTTGAACAGCCAGGGGTCGACGTAGTAGCTCATGTTCACGACGTCCACGCCGATGTCGGCGGCGTAGGCGAGCGCGTCGAGGCTGGGCTTGAGGAAGAAGAACCCGGAGTCCTGGCCGGCCCTGAGGTTCACGATCTGCACGCCGGGCGCCACGCCCGCGATGCCGATGCCGTTGATCGGGGAGGCGATCGTGCTGGCGACGTGGGTGCCGTGGCCGTCGTCGTCCACGTCGGCGGGGTCCTTGCAACCCTCGGCCTCGCAGGGGCCGTCGAGCGTCTCGCCGCGCTCGTCCTTGGGCCGGTCGGTGACGAAGTTGCGGCTCAGCTCGCGGTTGAAGTTGGGGGCGATGTCGGGGTGCTTGCCGTCGACGCCGGTGTCGACGACGCCGACCAGGACCTTCTTCGTGCCGGGGACCGTGGTGTTCGCGCGGTTCGCGCCGATCATGCGCATGTTCCACTGGCGGCCGGCGAGCGGCTCCGCCGTGCTCTTGGTGAACGACGACGCGTCGGGGAAGGCCGCGGGCCGCTGCTGCCGGGCCGCGTCATGAGTGCCCTGGCGAGCCGTGGCGAAACCGATGCGCCGGTCGGCGGACACGCCCACGATGGCCTGGTCGGCGCCCACGCCTTCGGCGAAGCCGCCGCCCGCGCCTCTGGCCAGCAGGTAGCCGAGCCGGGCGTCCTCGCCGACCGTGGTGCCGCCGGCCCGTTCGACGGCGTCCACGGCCTCGGCGTGCCGTCCCGCCGCGTAGAAGACGAGATAGTCCTTCTGGGGCGCGGCCGGTTTCTGGGGGGCCGCGGGCTGCGGTGCGCAGGCCGTGAGGGCGGCTGCGGCGGCGAGCACCATCGTTCCAGAGGCGACTCGCCGCATGGTTCCCCCATCCGCTGACTGGCGTGAAGCTGCATCTTCCCGACAGTCAACCAGCAATGCGCCTTAGTGGTGAAATTTCGGTTGATGGGTGGCGAAGCTGGGTCAATACCCCCAGCCCGCCGCACGGGCGGGCATTGAAAGGCGAGCACCCGGCAGCGGGCGAGCCCGATCTCGGCATCGCCGGACATCACCTGACGCGGCAGGGGGCGCACCAGGACTTCGTACGAAACCCCGTACCTCGTGGCGCGGCCGGCGCCGTGAGCGCCCTCACCCCCGCCGACCGCACGGATCCGGGGCCGCCTCGTGAACGGCCCCGGCCCGTGCCGTCAGACCAGCGGGCGGGCGGTGGGCAGGATCGGGTACGGCAGGGCCGTCTCCCCCGTCAGGAACCGGTCCACGCCCGAGGCCGCCGCGCGGCCCTCGGCGATGGCCCAGACGATGAGCGACTGCCCGCGCCCCATGTCGCCCGCCACGAAGACGCCGTCCACCTTGGACATGTACGTCGTGTCGCGCGAGACGTTGCCCCGAGCGTCGTAGAAGCCGTCACCGGCGACGGCGGCGAGGTCCTGCAGCAGGGCGCCCTTCTCCGGGCCGAGGAAGCCCATGGACAGGGTGACCAGCTCGGCCGGGATCTCCCGCTCGGTGCCGGGGATCGGCTTGAAGCCGTTCTGCGGCCCCTCGACCTCGACCAGCCGCAGCGCCCGCACGTTGCCGTCGGCGTCGCCGGCGAACTCGGTGGTGGAGACGGCGTAGACCCGCGCTCCCCCGCCGTCGGCGAGCTCCTCGTGGGCGCTCTCCATCTTGAACAGCATGGGGTAAGTCGGCCACGGCTGGTTGCCCGGCCTAGTTGCCGGCGGCTGGGGCATGATCTCGAGCTGGGTGACGGACTTCGCGCCCTGCCTGATCGCCGTGCCGATGCAGTCGGCGCCGGTGTCGCCGCCGCCGATCACCACCACGTGCTTGCCCTCGGCCGAGATCGGTGACCGGTCGAGGTCGCCCTCCTGGACCTTGTTGGACAGCGGCAGGTATTCCATGGCCTGGTAGATGCCCTTGAGCTCGCGCCCGGCCACCGGCAGGTCACGCCACTGGGTGGCGCCGCCGGACAACACCACGGCGTCGAACTGCTCGCGCAGCTCGGCGGCGGTGATGTCGGCGCCGACGTTGACGCCGGTGCGGAACTCGGTGCCCTCGGCCCGCATCTGGTCGAGGCGGCGGTTGATGTGCCGCTTCTCCATCTTGAACTCGGGGATGCCATAGCGCAGCAGGCCGCCGATCCTGTCGGCCCGCTCGAACACCACCACGTCGTGGCCGGCCCTGGTCAGCTGCTGGGCGGCGGCCAGGCCCGCGGGCCCTGAGCCGACGACGGCGACCTTCTTGCCGGTCTTGACGGCCGGTGGCTGCGGGGTCACCCAGCCCTCGGCGAACGCCCGGTCGATGATCTCGACCTCGACCCGCTTGATCGCCACCGGGTCGGAGTTGATGCCGAGCACGCACGCCGCCTCGCACGGAGCCGGGCAGAGCCTGCCGGTGAACTCCGGGAAGTTGTTCGTGGCGTGCAGCCGCTCGATCGCCTCGCGCCAGTCGGTGCGGAAGACGAGGTCGTTCCACTCGGGGATGAGGTTGCCGAGCGGGCAGCCGTTGTGGCAGAACGGGATGCCGCAGTCCATGCAGCGGGCCGCCTGCTTGGTCAGTCTGTCCTGCGGGAAGTCCTGGTAGACCTCGCGCCAGTCGCTGATGCGGACGTCCACGGGGCGGCGCGCCGGCAGCTCCCGGTCATGCGTGAGGAAACCCTTCGGGTCAGCCATTCGGTACGCCTCCCTTAGCTCCAAACGTGCTTCGGCCAGTACGGCCGGCCATCATCTTCACGGCGGCCATGCCCGCACCCTCTGGCAGGTACGGTCGGCCATCATGGCCGGGCTCAACGCGGCGGGTCATGCCTGCACCGCTGCGGCCATGACCGCCTCGTCGACGTCCCTGCCCTCGATGCGGGCGGCCTCGGCGGCCTCCATCACTCTCTTGTAGTCGGTCGGCATGATCTTGCCGAACCTGCCGAGCGCCGTGTTCCAGTCGGCGAGCAGCTGCTTGGCGACCGGCGAGCCGGTCTCCGCGAAGTGCTTCTCGACCGTCTCCTTGAGGAACTCGGCGTCCTGCTCGGTGAGCGCCTCGATGGCGACCATCTCGCGGTTGACCCGCTCGGGCTTGAGATCGAGCAGGTACGCGATGCCGCCCGACATGCCGGCCGCGAAGTTGCGCCCGGTCGGGCCGAGCACCACGGCCTTGCCGCCGGTCATGTACTCGCAGCCGTGGTCGCCCACGCCCTCGACGACCGCCGTGGCGCCGGAGTTGCGCACGCAGAACCGCTCGCCGACGACGCCGCGGACGAACACCTCGCCGGACGTGGCGCCGTACAGGGCGACGTTGCCGGCGATGATGTGGCCGTCGAGCGGGGCCTCGTCGTGCGGCCGGACGGTGATCCGGCCGCCGGACAGGCCCTTGCCGAGGTAGTCGTTGGCGTCGCCGGTCAGCCTCAGCGTGATCCCGCGCGGCACGAACGCGCCGAACGAGTTGCCCGCCGAGCCGGTGAACGAGATGTCGATGGTGTTGTCGGGCAGGCCCTTGCCGCCGTACCGCTTGGTCACCTGGTAGCCGAGCATGGTGCCGACCGTGCGGTTGACGTTGCGGATGGGCAGCTCCAGCGTGACCGGGGTGCCGTCGTTGAGCGCGCCCTCGGCGAGCTGGATCAGCGTGTTGTCGAGGGCGTGCTGGAGCCCGTGGTCCTGCTCGACGATGCGGCGCAGCACGGTGCCCGCGGGCAGCTCCGGCCGGTGCAGGATCGGCGACAGGTCGAGCCCCCCGGCCTTCCAGTGGTCCTCGGCCGCCGTCGTGTCGAGCAGCTCGACGTGCCCGATGGCCTCGTCGAGCGAGCGGAAGCCCAGCTCGGCCAGGTATTCGCGGATCTCCTCGGCGATGAACTCGAAGAAGTTGACCACGAACTCGGGCTTGCCGGTGAAGCGCTTGCGCAGCTCGGGGTTCTGCGTGGCGACGCCCACGGGGCAGGTGTCGAGGTGGCAGACCCGCATCATCACGCAGCCGGAGACGACGAGGGGCGCGGTGGCGAAACCGTACTCCTCGGCGCCGAGCAGCGCGGCGATGATGACGTCGCGGCCGGTCTTGAGCTGGCCGTCGACCTGGACGACGATGCGGTCGCGCAGGTCGTTGAGGAGCAGCGTCTGCTGGGTCTCGGCCAGGCCGAGCTCCCACGGGGCGCCCGCGTGCTTGAGCGAGGTCAGCGGCGAGGCGCCGGTGCCGCCGTCGTGCCCGGAGATGAGCACCACGTCGGCGTGCGCCTTCGACACGCCCGCGGCGACCGTGCCGACGCCGACCTCGGCGACCAGCTTCACGTGGACCCTGGACTCCGGGTTGGAGTTCTTCAGGTCGTGGATGAGCTGGGCGAGGTCCTCGATCGAGTAGATGTCGTGGTGCGGCGGCGGCGAGATGAGGCCGACGCCGGGCGTGGAGTGGCGGGTCTTGGCGATCCACGGATAGACCTTGTGGCCGGGCAGCTGGCCGCCCTCGCCGGGCTTCGCGCCCTGGGCCATCTTGATCTGCAGGTCGGCCGCGTTGACCAGATATTCGCTGGTGACGCCGAAGCGCCCGGAGGCCACCTGCTTGATGGCGCTGCGGCGCGCCGGGTCGTAGAGCCGCTCGGGGTCCTCGCCGCCCTCGCCGGTGTTGGACTTGCCGCCGAGCCGGTTCATCGCGACGGCGAGCGTCTCGTGCGCTTCCATCGAGATCGAGCCGTACGACATCGCGCCCGTGGAGAAGCGCTTGACGATCTCCGAGGCGGGCTCCACCTCGTCGAGCGGGATCGGGTCGCCCTTGCGCAGCTTGAACAGGCCGCGCAGGGTCATCAGCCGCTCCGCCTGGGAGTCGACGAGGTTCGTGTACTCCTTGAAGATCTCGTATCGGCGGGTCCTGGTGGCGTGCTGCAGCTTGAAGACGGTCTCGGGGTTGAACAGGTGGGGCTCGCCCTCGCGCCGCCACTGGTATTCGCCGCCGACCTGGAGCTTGCGGTGGGCGTTCGGCACGCGCGGGTAGGCGTGGCCGTGCCGCAGCTCGATCTCCTTGGCCAGCACGTCGAAGCCGACGCCGCCCAGGCGCGAGGTGGTGCCGGTGAAGCAGGAGTCGATGACCTCCTGGCTCAAGCCGAGCGCCTCGAAGATCTGCGCGCCGGTGTAGGAGGCCACCGTGGACACGCCCATCTTGGACATGACCTTGATGACGCCCTTGCCGTAGGCCTTGATCAGGTTGCGTACGGCCTTGCGCTTGTCGAGCTGGAGCGCGCCCGAGTCGACGAGGTCCTCGACGGTCTCGACGGCGAGGTAGGGGTTGACCGCGCCGGCGCCGTAGCCGATGAGCAGCGCCATGTGGTGGCACTCGCGGGCCTCGCCGGTCTCGATGACCAGCCCGATCTTGGTGCGGGTCTTCTCCTGGATCAGGTGGTGGTGCACCGCACCGGTCAGCAGCAGCGCCGGGATCGGCGCCAGCGTCTCGGACGAGCCCCGGTCGGACAGCACGATGACGCGCGCGCCGTCGGCGATCGCCTGCGACGCCTCCGTCCTGATTTCCTCCAGGCGCCACAGCAGCGCCTGGCCGCCGCCGGCCACGTCGTAGAGCCCGCTGATGACGTACGGGTGGAAGCCTGGCAGATCGCCCTCGTCGTTGATGTGGATGATCTTGGCGAGCTCTTCGTTGTCGAGCACCGGGTACGGCAGCACGAGCTGGCGGCACGAGGTGGGGCCCGGGTCGAGCAGGTTGCCCTCGGGCCCGAGCGTGCTGGCCAGCGAGGTGACCAGCTCTTCACGGATGGCGTCCAGCGGCGGGTTCGTGACCTGCGCGAACAGCTGCGTGAAGTAGTCGTACAGCAGGCGCGGCTTCTCGCTCAGCACGGCCACGGGCGTGTCGGTGCCCATGGAGCCGATCGGCTCGGCACCGGCCCTGGCCATCGGCGACAGGATGACGCGCAGCTCTTCCTCGGTGTAGCCGAAGGTCTGCTGCCGTCTGATGAGCGCCTCGTGCGTCGGAATCTCCCGCTGGCGGGCGGGCAGCTCCTCGAAGCGGACCAGGCCGGCGTGGAGCCAGTCGGAGTAGGGCAGCTCGGCCGCGAGCTCCGCCTTGATCTCGCCGTCCTCGATGATCTTGCCGCGGGCGGTGTCGATGAGGAACATGCGGCCCGGCTGCAGGCGGCCCTTCCTGACGATGTCGTCGGGGTTGAAGTCGAGCACGCCGGCCTCGGAGGCCAGCACGACCAGGCCGTCGGCGGTCACCCAGAAGCGGCCGGGGCGCAGGCCGTTGCGGTCGAGCACCGCTCCGGCCATGGTGCCGTCGGTGAACGTGATCGAGGCGGGGCCGTCCCAGGCCTCCATCATCGTGGAGTGGAACTCGTAGAAGGCCCGCCGCGCGGGATCCATCTCGGTGTGGTTCTCCCACGCCTCGGGGATCATCATGAGCACGGCGTGGGGCAGGCTCCGGCCGCCGATGTGCAGCAGCTCAAGGGCCTCGTCGAAGCTGGCGGTGTCGCTGCCATCTGGGTCACAGATAGGGAAAAGTCGTGAAATTTCGCCGGGAATGTCGGCGGACTTCAGCATCGCCTCGCGCGCCCGCATCCAGTTGCGGTTGCCCTTGACCGTGTTGATCTCGCCGTTGTGGGCGACGTAGCGGTAGGGGTGGGCCAGCGGCCAGCTGGGGAACGTGTTGGTGGAGAACCGCGAGTGCACCAGCGCGATCGCGGTAGCGTAACGCTCGTCGCTCAGGTCGGGGAAGAACGGCTCGACCTGGTCGGGCGTGAGCATGCCCTTGTAGACGATCGTCCTGGCCGACAGCGAAGGGAAGTAGACGTCGGCCTCGTGCTCGGCCCGCTTGCGCAGGCAGAACGCGAGCCGGTCGAGCTGCAGCCCCTCCAGCCCCGCGGGGCCGGACACGAACAGCTGGGCGAAGTGCGGCATGACGGCCCGGGCACTCGGCCCGGGCAGAGCACGGTCGACGGGCAGCTCCCGCCAGCCGAGCACGGTGAGGCCCTCCTCGGCCGCGATCTCCTCGATCAGGCCGACGGCGACGCGCCGGGCCTCCTCGTCGATCGGCAGGAAGGCGATGCCGGTCGCGTACGCGCCGGCGGCGGGCAGTGCGAACGGCACGGCCGCGCGGTAGAACCCATCGGGGATCTGCGTCAGGATCCCGGCTCCGTCGCCGGTGTCCGGCTCGCTACCCTTGGCCCCCCGGTGATCAAGGTTGCACAACGCCGTCAGCGCCTTGACCACGATGCCGTGACCACGGCGTCCCGCGACGTCGGCGACCATGGCGACACCGCAGGCATCGTGCTCGTTGGCGGGGTGGTAGAGGCCCTGAGGCTCGGGGAACCCGAGGTGGGCAGCAGGCATTTAATCCCTCCCGTCGTCATCGTCTGTCTCGAACTGCTCTACAGGCGGGGACGACGTTGGCCCTGCTGCATATCGTGGGTAGAGGTTACAACACCCTGCCGGAATGGTGCCCGCCGCGTCCGCATGGCGAACATTCGGGCAGGTCCAGCATCCGAACTCTCTATCCCAAACTCTGGGCGAGGCCCCTGTGATTCCCGGTTCCGCGCACCTGTATGCGGCAGAGATGGCGATTTTCTGCCGGCCCTGCTCGGCGGGCGGCAAGCCCCTGGTCCCTCGATAGGGTTTGCCCATGGACCGTGACGGGGTGGAGCGCCTGCTCCGAGAGGCTGGAGCCGACAGCAGGCGGCTGAGGCACGCGCTGACGCTCCTGTGCGACGGCCAGTGGTGGAGGCTCGCCGGCCTGGTCCGCGAGACCGCCACGTCGAGGCGCACCGTCGAGGCGCTGCTCCGCGAGCTGCCTCTGGAGCGATCCGGCGACGCCTTCCGTGTGCCGCTCGCCCAGGCCCCCGCCTACCAGGACCTCTTCGCCGTTGCGCCGCCGCCGCAAGACCCGGTCGCCCACCTGCTCCCCCACTACTCCGATGCGCTCGACCGCCTGGGCGCCCTCATCGCCGGCGCACCGCGCGCACGCCACGTCCTCGACCACGTCGCCGCCACGCCCGAGACCGTGCTGCGGCGGGCGCTGCTGCTCGGCGCCCGCTTCTGGCTGCCGGGCGCGCGCCTGCTGTGCGTGGGCGACCACGACCTGACCTCGCTGGCCGTCAAGCTCGTCCACCCGGAGACCGAGGTCACGGTGGCCGACATCGACGAGCGCATCCTGGCCTACATCGACGACCAGGAGCTCGGTGTCCGCACCCGCTGGGCCGACCTGCGGCTCGGCCTGCCGGCCTCGGCCAGGGGCCATGACCTGGCGCTCACCGACCCGCCGTACACACCGGAGGGCGTCGGCCTGTTCGTGGCGCGTGCCGTGGAGGGGCTTAAGGACGACGGGCGGGTGCTGCTCGCCTACGGCGCCGGCGAGCGCATGCCCACGCTGGCGTTCAAGGTCCAGCAGGCCCTGACGGACCTCAACCTCGTCTACGAAGCCATCTACCCCGACTTCAACCGCTATTTCGGCGCGGAAGCCATCGGTTCTGCGGCCGACCTGTACATCCTCCGGCCCACCAGCAAGACCCGCCCGGCCGTGACGTCCCGCCTGAGCCGCCAGGCCACCGCCATCTACACTCAGGGCCCGCAAGCCATAGAAAACGCCCACAAGGGCATCTCAGCCCCAGAGAGGGGCATTTCAGACTTCGAGCCCGACCTGCTGGTGGGCGAATGGCCCAAGGAGCTCGCCCAGCCCCGGGTCAAGGTGTCGACCTGGCTCGCCAAACCGTACGCGGCCGCTCCCGACCGCGTGGCCGTCGCCCTGCCGCCGGGCCTGGAGGCCGCGCTCCCCCGCCTGCTCCTGGCGACGCGCGCCTCCCATGTACGCGTCCTGGGAGCCGGCCTGCCGTCCCTGCCCGGCGTGCTGGCCGCCGTCTACTCGATGAGCGCCGGCGAGGACGTTCTCGACGCCGTACGCCTCCCGCAGCCCGGCGACACGACGGCCCGCGTGCTGCGCAGGATTGTGGACAACGGTCACGCCAAGCTGGCCAACACGTGGCGCGAGGCCCTCATCGCGGCGGCCCGCGAGCAGGGCGCGACGCTCACCAAGAACGACTCCAGGGCCCTCATCCGCGAGGCGGCCCCCTGGGCGGAGGACCTGACTCTGCTGGAGGCGCCGCTGCACCGCCTGTCCGCACTCCCGGAGGCGGTCGCCGCAACCGTCACGTCTCTGACCACGACCTCCCCCGGCCCCGCCTCCCGCGCGCACCCCTGACCCGCACCACCGGTCGAGCCCGCGGCTTTCGGGCAGCCCGTGCCGGCACGGCGTTGCTCCAGAGCCAGAACGCCGAACCGCCCGCCCCGACCGGATCCAGCACCAGCCCAAGTCCGGCACATCCCCTCGAACCGGGTCCAACCCCAGCCCGAGTCCGGCACGCCCGCCCCGACCGAGTCCGGCACCAGACCCGAGTCCGGCACCGTTTCGAGGTCAGGTGGCGGCGACGACGCGGTCCTGGACGACCCGGCCCAAGCCGTCGAGTGCCACCAGCGCCGCAAGGAGTTCCTGCGCGGGCGCGGAACCGCCGACCCAGCTCACCGTTACGTAGTGGCCCATGGCACGGGCCTGCGCGCGACTGCCGGCGGCCTCGAAGGCAACACCCTGGCGTACGAACCCGTCCTCGCCCAGGGCCGACACCAGCGCGTCGGCGCCTCGCCCGTCACCCATGTTGAAGATGACGAACTGGCCCGTGGTGAGGTCGCCCTTGTAAACGCCCTGGAGCGCCTGCGTGCAACCGGAGGCCGAGGCGCCCCACAGGACGTCGTCGCAGTCGATGAACTGCTGGGTGCTCTCCAGCCGCATGTCTCCCACGGTCTTGACCGCGGAGGTGAAGACCTCCTGCGGGGTGAGCGGGGCGGCGTCGTTCTTGCGGTCGTCGATGGCCGCGTAGAAGGCGGACGTGGGCTCGGCGTGGAAGGCCGACGGGCGGGGCGCGTCGCGGTGGAACCACCACCAGCCGCCCGCGGCGACGGCCACCACGCCGGCGATCACAACGGAGATGAGGAGACGACGTGACATCAGGCCGGCGGCCCCGTGAGCGAGACGACCCTGCGGTAGACGGGCTTCTCCGCGCCGCGCAACGCCAGGGTCAGGGAGACGAAGTCGTCCTTGGCGGTCGGTTCGGCGCCGTCGGTTCTGCCGAGCCAGACGAGGCCGACGTAGTGGCCCAGCGCGTAGCCGCCCGCCTCGGAATAACCTCCCGGGGGGAAGGACGCCTTGGAGGAGGGCAGGGGGATCGTCCATCCGCCCCGGTAGTCGGTCTTCAACGACTCCACCAGGGCGGCGGCCGACTTGCCGTCCTTCAGGTTGAGCAGAGTGTACTGGCCGACGTAGCGGCCGTCGGAGCTGGCGTACAGGCCGCGGGCGGCCTGACTGCATCTGGCGTCGGAGACCTGTTCCACAACGCTCTCACCCCACAGAGCCGCCGAACAGTCGGCGTCGAGTTGCTTGGCGACCAGCTTGAGCTTGAGCTTCTTGGTGACGGAGAGCTGCTTGTGGCCGAACACTTCCTTCTTCGTCAACGCGCGCTTGTCCTTGGTCCTGTCGGTCAGCGGGGCGAACAGTTTGGGCGAGCTCCAGCCGTGGAAGACCCGCGGCAACGTCGAGCCGGTCGCGACCACGGCGGCACTGGCCCGCCGCTGCGGTGTGTATTCGCCGATGGAGCCCACGGTGAACACCAGCCCCGTGCCACCGGCCAGCACACCCACGACCGCGGCGATGATCACGAGCAACCGCTGCTGATCAGGGCGCAGGCCCCAGGCGGTGAGCAGCGGGAACTGCCAGTCGGACGGAGGGGTACGCCGCCGCTTGCGCGAGGGCGGGCCCGCTCCCCGCCCACCGGTCGCGGCCTCACCCACGCCGCCGTCCTCCTGCAGCGGCCACCCGGCGCTTCCCCGGAGCTTGACCCTGCCGCCGGACCTCTCGGCACGGCCACCGGCCCGCCTTCCGCCCTCCGGCGCCCCGGCCCCGTGCTGCCCGGTGCCATCCCCGCCCTCCGGCCAGGCCGCACCGACCTGACCGTCCGACTGCCCGGCACCACCTCTGCCCTCGGACCATCCGGCCCCGCCGCCTACAGAGCGCCCAGCACCCCGCCGCCCCTCCGAGCGGCCAACGTCTTCACCACCGCCGAACCGCCCAGCACCCCTACGGCCCTCGGCTCGACCGGCATCTTCACCGCCCCCGGACCGCCCAACCCCCCTTCGGC